>NZ_QUDI01000012.1:0-116551 GCF_003477465.1 Parabacteroides sp. AF48-14 | reverse complement strand
ATCGCTCTGATCCGGAACTTTATTGCCCCGAAGTCAGACTTCATATAGTACGAAGTCAACCTTCAGAGCGATGAAGCGTTACTTCAAGACTATTTTCTGCGCACCTCACAACAACAAGCCCCTAAAATTTCCTTTGGATATTTGGAACGCAGTCCGCCTTCGTCTGCAAATATTCGATTCTCCGGGAGTTAAGCTTTATCACTTTGCTGTTGTTTCCGGTTTTCAGCAATCAAATTGTATGCTTTTCGATATGGGCTCGGCACCTCATTTTCTCTGTTGTCATCCGAATGGGCTAAAATCGTGAAAAGAGTCAAACCAAAATCGATCAAGATTTCGGACGAAATAGAAAAATACCCGAAACAGGGGGTTATTGTCTATTTTGTTATTTTCAGGAGGCTTAAAACTAAGAAAAAGTGAACCAGTAGATGATGAATCAATAGGATAAACCCGCCAGGACACAGACGCTATAACAAACAAATCATCCCGCCTTCCGGTTGGATAACCAATTGGATTGTTCCATCGGCTTTAACGGATGTCTCGGTCATGCGCGGATTGCGCTTCTTGTCATCATCATACACCGTAACATTCTTTCCGGCAAACATAGGGAGAGTTATTTTCAGCTTCAGCGGTTCTTTACCGGCGTTGATACCTGCCACATACCATTTGTCGGCATGACGGCGGGCCAAAACACAATACTTACCGGGATAACCGTCAATAAAACGAATCTCATCCCAAGTAGTCGGCACCTGCTTCATAAAATCGATTTCAAAAGCCGGAACATCCGTCAGGTTATTAGGGGCAAGCGCAAAATTCTGGATCGGATTCTGAAATAAGACGGCTGTCGCCAACTGGAAAACATCGGTCGTTTTACGAATCGTACCGCCATCGTTCGTCCGGTTCAGACGCTTATTCAGCAAAACGCCCCCAAACTCCATGCAACCGATCGTATTCCTGACAAACGGATGCAGACAGGCATTAAAAGCCTCATTATCATCATAATGCTGGTTGAATATCAGATTCTCGGAAGCCAGGACAGCCTCGCTCCCGACATAGTTCGGATACATGCGTTCCCAACCGCGCGGAATTGTGCAGCCATGGAAAATGACCATCAACCCGTTATCGTCGGCATCGCTCAGGATCGCTTCATAAAGACGCATCGTTTCCTGTTTGTCACCACCGAAGAAATCAACTTTGATGCCTTTCACTCCTAAGCTGCGAAGCCATTTCATCTCCCGCTTGCGTATAATAGGGTTATCCATACAGTTGACCGGCCCCTGTTCGATATCATTCCAATAACCACTGGAACTATACCACAGGAATACATCCACATGTTTGCGGTGCGCATAGTCGACAAGCGATTTCATCCGGTCGCGACCGATATTCGTATCCCACCAGTTATCGATCAATACATATTCATAACCCATCGCTGCTGCAAAGTCTACATATTTCACCTGGTCGTCATAATTAATACTCCCGTCCTGCCAGAGAATCCAGCTCCAGGTTCCACGTCCGAAGCGATAATCATGCTCTGTTTCATATAAAGGGTCTACGACATCCCAGGGAATAGTCGTTTCGACGATCGGTTTCAATGTTTCGCCGACTGTAAGCGTGCGCCACGGTGTACTGCCTGGTAGAGACAAACCGGGAGCGGCAGAACCGTTTCCATTATTTTCCTCCGGCATCGGAAATGCAATCGTGTACAGACCATCCGCTGTAGCATCACTCAAATGGGAAGCGCAATAACGGCTGTCGACACCCGTTTCACTGACAAGAACCCAGCCATCACCGCCCACACGAAACAAGCAAGGGAATGTGTAACCATGCCCATACTGCGAACGTTCGTCCATCGGAGCATCAGCCTTGTATTCTTCCTCATAACTGGGCTTTGTCCGCTTCCAGCCGATCATGGCATCACTTTGCGGACACAGGAATGTAGTCGTGTAAGAAGGGAAATCGAATCCCGTCATTTCCTTCTCGATCATACAACTGCCGGTTTCCCCGTATCGCGGCATCACATAACGGAACGCGACATCGTTATTGCTGACACGGAAAACAACCTCGATTTTCTGCTGATCCGGATTGGCAAACGTACAGGTCAACTCGTTCGCCTGGTAATGAATACTCGATTGTTTGATGCGATCCTGCGTATAAGTCTTGTCTATCCGCCTGGCCTTATGCTCCACATAGGTCATGTTCTTGCTGAAATCACCGACATTCGAGACAAGTCCCAAAGGTGAATTTTCAAGTATTGTTTTCTCCTTATAGCTAACCCGGTAAACAGGTTTGCCATCTTTTAAAGAAACCTGAACTTCCAGGTTTTGATCCGGACCTGCCACCGACAGTTCCTGTGCTGATAGCACGGAAACAGTCAGTGACAGTAGCTATGTTATTAAATCAGCTCTCATCTTTTCCGTCTTTAACATCTTTTATTCTTACAGTTTAAAACGATAAACTGAGAAACTGAGCGGACTCAATGTCACTTCTGTCTCCGGCGCTTCGATCTCGATATCGGACACGACCGGGACAACAACAGAAGGATTACACAATGTATTCTTTGCTTCCAGATCCGAAGAATGAAGCAATGTGAGCGTTCCTTTATGTTTGCCGGCGGAAAGGCCGTTCATATTCAGTTTCACTTTTTTATGCCGGATTCCGGTATTGGCAATCTTGATAATCAGTTCATTTGTCTTTTTGTCGACAGCGGCAGTGGCATAAAGATCGTTTTGTCCCGTTACAGGCTCATTCTGCATCGTTAACGGCAGTACATTCGTGCCGGCATTGTGGCCGTATAACTGCTGTACATAATAGTTCGGAGTTTTTACCAACGACAAATTATCGAACCAGATCAGATCCGGACGCCATTGCCAGGCATCGACATGGGCAAAAAGCGGAGCGTATGTACATAAATGTACGACATCCGCATTTCGTTCGAGCCCCGTCATAAAGGCGGCCTCGCAAAGGGCTGTCAGGAAGCTGTTCTCACGATTGGGAGCATGACAGGCGTATTCTCCGGCAAACACTTTCGGGCCTTGCCGGTCATACGAATCATAACGTTTGGCTCCGTTCAGGAACCATTCGGGAGAACGATAGAAATGTTCGTCCACCAAATCGACCTTCAGCCGTTTCATCTCCGGCCATAGATAATCGAAGTCTTCTCCTTCCGACTGCGGACCGGAACTCCCGACAATCTGTATTTCCGGATATTTGGCACGGATGGCCTCTACAAACGGCTCAAGACGTTCCGTGTAAAGCGATCCCCATTGTTCGTTGCCGATCGCAAGAAGTTTTAGGTTGAACGGGGCCGGATGTCCCATATCGGCACGGATCTTTCCCCATTTGCTGGTAACCGGGCCGTTGGCAAACTCGATCAGGTCGAGTGCGTCGTCAATATAAGGTTGCAGCTTATCCACCGGACAATTCTCATTCGGATCATGATTTTCATACTGGCAGGAAAGACCGCAGTTCAATACGGGAAGCGGTTCGGCTCCTATATCTTCGCTCAACTGGAAATATTCGAAGAAGCCTAAACCGTAAGACTGGTAATAGTCGGGAAACTTCTTATGGGCAAATGTATAATTCCAGCGGTTGATGTTGATCGGACGGTTTTCAACCGGGCCGATCGTGTTCTTCCACTGATAGCGGGTTGCCTTGTCGGTCCCTTCCACAATACAACCGCCCGGAAAACGGAAAACACCCGGTTTCAAATCTTTCAACGCCTGCGCCAGGTCGGCACGCATCCCGTTCGGACGATTGTTGAATGTCTTTTGCGGGAACAATGAAATATGTTCCAGGTCGACCGTTCCTTTTGTCGCCATCGTAATACGCAGGCGGGAATGAGCCTCTGTTGCTCCCGGGGTCAGGACTACCGTATATTTTTTCCATTCCTTACCGCTAACCTCAATTACCTTTTCTTCATACAGGTCGTTTTGGCTGTTCACCAGATTAATACGCAATTTGACAGGCGCACCGGACTGAACACGGGCGTACAAAGAAAAATCATACTTTTCCCCATCCCGGATACCGATACCTTTAAAACCTTCGTTATCCAAGCCCGTGCCGGTCAGTTCTTTTTCATAAGAAAGACGGACATAATGCGGGTTACGGTCGAAACAGGGATTTTTAGTCTGCACTGTCACATTCCCAAAAGGAGTCCAGCCACCAAAAGGATTATCGAACTCAAAAGAACGGTTCTTAATAAGCTCAGCGTACAAGCCTCCGTCTGCACCAAAATTGATGTCTTCAAAAAAGATACCGTACATGGTCGATTGGATAGGTGCACCCGGCCTCTGTACATCTATCTTAAACTCATTACTTTGTGCCATTAAACCGACAGCTCCCATACTAAATAGACACAGGGCAATGGCTTTTCTCATACTTTTTGTCATAGATATGTGTTTTTCCGTGAATATAAAGATTATTTAGTTGCAAATGTACACTAATTGTTTTGATTCAAAGGTGAGAAATCACTCATTTTAGTCGACAAAAAGCCCTTTTATGCTATAAAACATCTTTAAAGTAGTGCATGAATACAAAGAAGAGAGTAATTTTACACACAATTTTGAAACATTATTTACATGAAGAACGAAAGCACGCTGTCTGGCTTAACTGTGGCTAACTTCAGCAAGCAATTAGACGGCAAGGAGACGATGCTATGCATCCTTACAAATAACAAAGGAGCAGAACTTACCATTACCAACTACGGTGCAAAAATTGTATCGCTTATGGTACCGGATCGGTCCGGGAAGTTAACCGATGTAGTAACAGGACACAATTCTATAGACGAATACCTGGTTTCCGAAGAAGCCTATTTCGGAGCAATCTGCGGACGATATGGAAACCGTATTGCAGGCGGAAAATTCACATTGGATGGTGTTGTGTACGATAAACTGGCTATCAACAACGGGCCTAACAGTCTGCACGGCGGTTTGAAAGGATTCAACTCCGTTGTCTGGGATCTGAACAAGATCGACAACCAGACGGTAGAGCTGAAATACACTTCCGCCGACGGCGAAGAAGGCTTCCCCGGAAAGCTTGATACGACTGTGACTTACCACCTCTCCGATGACAACGAAGTCGTGATCATGTATCACGCCGTAACGGACAAGCCGACTGTGCTCAACCTGACGAACCACTCCTATTTCAACCTCTCAGGCCAGGGCGATCCTTCCGTTTACGACCATAAACTGACAATCAACGCAGATTATTACCTGCCGACAGACGATACGGCTATCCCTTATGGCCCGAAAGAAAAGGTGGAAGGCACTCCGATGGACTTCCGCACTCCGCACGAAGTAGGCGAACGCATCGACGAAGATTTCGAAGCGCTGAATTTCGGAAAAGGATATGACCATACATATATATTAAATAAAACAGAAGAAAACGAACTGTCGTTCTGTGCCCGTTGCATGTCGCCTAAAACCGGCATCGTAATGGAATGCTACACCACACAACCGGGCGTGCAACTATATACAGGTAACTGGATGACCGGCAATTTCGTTGGGAAGAACGGACAGCGCTATCCGGCCCGCGCCGCTCTCTGCCTGGAAACACAGCATTATCCCGACAGTCCGAATAAGCCGGAATATCCGTCCACCGTATTGCGCCCGGGCGAAGTATTCCAGAGCAAGACTATCTATAAATTCACGATTGAATAAATAGAATCCAACAGACCTAAATATTAATAATCTAAATATCTAAAAAGAAATGGAGTCAACTAAACAGAAAAGTTATGTATTACCAATAGCGATGATGTTCGCATTGTTCGCTATGATCTCTTTCGTTACGGGTTTGCCTCAACCTTTCGGGGCAATTGTGCAAAACGAATTCGGAGCATCCAACTTCGAAGCTACGTTAGGTTTCTTTGCAAACTTTATAGCCTATGCCTTTATGGGAATCCCCGCAGGTATGCTTTTGCAAAAAATCGGTTACAAAAAGACAGCGTTAATCGCAATTATCGTTGGTTTTGTCGGTGTAGGTATCCAGGTACTTTCCTCTAAAATGGGATTTGCCACTTACGTTGCCGGTGCTTTCGTTTCAGGTTTCTCTATGTGTATGTTGAATACAGTAGTAAACCCGATGTTGAACACGCTCGGTGGTGGCGGCAAGAAGGGTAACCAGTTAATCCAGATGGGTGGTTCGTTGAACTCGGTTTCAGCAACTATCGTTCCGGTTTTGGTCGGTTATCTGATGGGTACCGTTGTTGAAGAACGCACAATTGAAAAAGCATTACCCGCTCTGTACATCGCAATGGCTATCTTTGCCATAGCATTCCTGGTTTTGTTCTTCATGAGCATTCCGGAACCAAGTTTGGCTAAAGCTAAAAATGTAAAGAACGAACACAGCCCGTTGTCCTTCCGTCATTTCAAATTCGGTGCAATCGCAATCTTTGTGTATGTAGGTATCGAAGTTGGTATTCCTCATTTCGCAGGTTTGTTTATGATGACACCGGAAGCAGGCGGCGGTTTGGCAATCGACTCTACAATCGCAGGTTCGGTAGTAGGAACATATTGGTTCCTGATGCTGATCGGACGTTTGGTCGGAGCATCTCTGGGTGGTAAGTTTACAAGTAAAGCGATGCTTACGCTTGCATCAAGTGTCGGTATCCTGTTCATCATCCTTGCATTTGTCTGCCCGATCACAACTTTGGTAAGTATGCCGGTATTTAAGAGCGATATTTCTTTCGGTACGGCACAAGTTCCTATCAGCATCATGTTTATGGCACTTTGCGGTCTTTGTACTTCCATCATGTGGGGTGGTATCTTCAACTTGGCTGTAGAAGGTTTAGGTAAATACACGGAAGCTGCTTCCGGTATCTTTATGGTATTGGTTTGCGGTGGTGGTATTCTGCCTCTGATCCAGGGCCAGATAGCCGATATGTCCGGATTCATGACCAGCTACGCTGTCATCCTCATCGCTTTGGCTTACTTGTTGTTCTATGCATTAGTCGGTTGCAAGAATGTAAACAAGGACATTCCTGTTGAATAAAAAATAAGTGTAACTATATGATTGAAGAAATTATCTAACTATATTTGTAGTCGGATAATTTCTTCAATTGTTTAATAACCTAATTAAAAAACAAATCTATCATGAGACAAAAAATCAGAAATAAATTTCAGGAGTTATTCTCTGTAGAAGGTAGCGTATATGCATCTCCGGGTCGTATCAATTTGATCGGTGAACATACCGACTATAATGGAGGTTTCGTATTCCCGGGTGCAATCGACAAAGGCATGATTGCTGAAATCAAGCCGAACGGAACAGGTAAAGTCCGTGCTTTCTCTGTGGACCTGAATGATTACGCCGAATTTGGTCTGAACGAAGAAGACGCACCAAAAGCAAGCTGGGCAAGATACATCTTCGGTGTTTGCCGCGAAATCATCAAACGTGGCGGACAGATCCAGGGATTCGACACCGTATTTGCAGGTGATGTTCCCCTGGGTGCAGGTATGTCCTCTTCCGCTGCATTGGAAAGCACATACGCATTTGCGTTGAACGACCTGTTCTCCCTGAACATCGACAAATTTGAATTAGCTAAGATCGGCCAGTCCACCGAACATAATTATTGCGGTGTAAACTGCGGTATCATGGACCAGTTCGCTTCCGTATTCGGTAAAGAAGGAAGCCTGATCCGCCTGGATTGCCGTTCACTCGAATATAAATATTTCCCGTTCCACCCGGTTGGTTACAAGTTGGTATTGCTGGATTCTGTAGTAAAACACGAACTGGCTTCTTCTGCTTACAACAAACGCCGTCAGTCTTGCGAAAACGCTGCTGCAGCCATCCGTCGCAATCATCCGGAAGTTGAATTCCTGCGTGATGCAACAATGGATATGCTGAACGAAGTGAAAGGTGACATCAGTGCAGAAGACTATATGCGTGCAGAATACGTAATCGAAGAAGTACAACGCGTACTCGACGTTTGCGAAGCACTGGAAAAAGACGATTACGAAACCGTAGGCCAGAAGATGTTCGAAACACATCACGGCATGAGCAAACTCTACGAAGTCAGCTGCGAAGAACTGGATTTCCTGAACGATGTAGCTAAGAAATGCGGTGTAACCGGTTCACGCGTAATGGGCGGTGGTTTCGGAGGTTGTACGATTAACCTGGTGAAAGAAGAAAAATACGATGCATTCGTGAAAGAAGCATTCGAATCTTACACAGCCAAGTTTGGTCACGAGCCGAAATTGTACAACGTAGTTATCAGCGACGGCGCACGCAAACTTGCATAAACATAATTAATTATAATTCCATAAAATCATGACAGCCGCTTTTTATCAGGAGGAAACCAAATTTTACGTTTCTGTAGACTGTATCATCTTAGGATTCAACCAGGGTGAACTTAATGTATTACTTTATAAACGGAAGTTTGAACCAATGTTAGGACAATGGTCCCTGATGGGCGGTTTTATCAAAGCCGGTGAGAGTATAGAAGAAGCCGCATCACGTGTGCTTACCGACTGTACCGGAATCGATAATCTTTTTATGGAACAGGTAGGTGCTTACGGAGATGTTACCCGCGATCTTGGAGAGCGGGTGATCTCCGTAGCATACTATTCACTGGTAAACATGAATGACTTCAGTGCCGAAACACTGGAAGAGCACAATGCCGTATGGACAAAGATCAGCGAAGTGCCGCAACTTATATTCGACCATAACCGGATGATCACCGACACGCTGGCACGCCTGCGCAGAAAAGCAGCTACCCGTCCGGTCGGTTTCAATCTGCTTCCCGAAAAATTCACTTTGCCTCAATTGCAAAGCCTGTATGAAGCAATCTACCAGACTCAACTGGATAAACGTAACTTCCGCAAAAAACTCAATGCGATGGATATCCTGGAAAAGTTGGACGAGAAAGACAAGAAAGGTTCCAAAAGAGGAGCATTCTATTATATGTTCAACAAAGAAAAATACGATCGTTTGCTGGAACAGGGTTTCTACTTCTCGTTATAAAAAAGAGCCATCCGAATGCAATTTCGGCTTCATGCCCATGGGATTGGAATTTCTCGGGCATGAAACTAAAATTCCATGCCCGGGGAAGAAAAAGCAAAATAAAGGCAGCTATGTTGTAGAACATAGCTTTTTTTGTGCACTCACTTTACAAAAGTGTTACTTTTACACCCGACACATACAAACCACAATAAAGAAGTAAATAAGTATGGTTAAAGAGTTAAAAGAACAGGTTTTCGAAGCCAATCTGGACCTGGTAAAACATGGGTTGGTCCTATTCACCTGGGGCAATGTCAGTGCCATAGACCGGGAAAAGGGCCTGATTGTAATCAAACCATCCGGAGTTTCTTACGAGACAATGAAAGCCAGCGACATGGTGGTTCTCGATCTGGACGGAAATATAATGGAAGGCAAACTAAAGCCGTCGTCAGACACTCCTACCCATTTGGTTTTATACAAAGCATTCCCGGAAATCGGAGGAATCGTACACACCCACTCCACCTATGCGACATCGTGGGCACAGGCCGGATGCGACATACCGAACATAGGTACGACGCACGCCGATTATTTCAGCGACGCCATTCCCTGCACCCGCCAGATGACGAAAGAGGAAGTGGAAGGCGATTATGAAAAGGAAACCGGCAACGTGATTGTCGAACGTTTTAAAGAGTTGAACCCGGTGCATATTCCGGGAGTATTGGTCGGAAATCACGGCCCGTTCTCATGGGGAAAGGATGCCGCCGAAGCCGTCTACAACGCAGTTGTGATGGAACAGGTTGCCAAGATGGCTTACATCTCTTACGGAATCAACCCGCAACTTACGATGAACAAGCATCTTATCACGAAACATTTCGAGCGCAAACACGGCCCGAATGCTTACTACGGACAAAAATAGAAATAAACATATAACAATTAAATCAATAGACCATGACAAATTTTAAAGATCTTGAAGTATGGTTCGTAACAGGAGCGCAGCTGCTGTACGGAGGCGACGCGGTAATCCAGGTGGATGCCCATTCCAATGAAATGGTAAAAGGATTGAACGAATCCGGAAACCTGCCGGTCAAAGTGGTGTATAAAGGAACCGTGAACTCGGCTAAAGAAGTGACAGCAGCATTCAAGGCAGCCAACAACGATGACAAATGTATCGGCGTCATTACCTGGATGCACACCTTCTCTCCTGCCAAAATGTGGATACACGGCCTGCAGGAATTGAAAAAACCGTTACTTCATTTCCATACTCAGTTTAACAAAGAGATTCCCTGGGAAACAATGGATATGGACTTCATGAACCTAAACCAGTCCGCCCACGGAGACCGTGAGTTTGGCCACATGGTAAGCCGTATGCGCAAGAACCGTAAAGTAGTGGTCGGACACTGGCAAGACCCGAAAGCACAGGCTAAGATCGCAATCTGGATGCGCGTAGCTGCTGCTTGGGCGGACGCACAGGATATGCTGATCATCCGCTTCGGCGACCAGATGAACAATGTAGCCGTTACGGATGGCGACAAGGTGGAAGCCGAGCTGAAACTGGGTTATCATGTAGACTACTGTCCGGTTAACGACCTGATGGAATACTATAATTCTGTAGAAGACAAAGACACACTGGAACTTGTCGGCAAGTATTTTGCAGAATACGACCATGCCCCCGAACTGGAAGACAAAAGTACGGAAGCATATGCCAAGGTCTGGAACTCGGCTAAAGCAGAAATAGCAATCCGCCGTATCTTGAAAGACAAGGGAGCGAAAGCCTTTACCACAAACTTCGACGACCTGGGCAACTTCGACCAGATCCCCGGACTGGCATCTCAACGCCTGATGACGGAAGGGTACGGTTTCGGTGCGGAAGGCGACTGGAAAACAGCAGCCTTATACCGTACGATGTGGTACATGAGCCAGGGAATGCCGAAAGGTTGTTCTTTCCTCGAAGACTACACGCTGAACTTCGACGGAGAACGGAGCGCAATCCTGCAAGCGCATATGCTGGAAGTTTGTCCGCTGATAGCCGAACACAAGCCGAAACTGGAAGTACACCGCCTGAGCATCGGCATAGACAGCGAAACAGCGCGTCTCGTATTCACCAGCAAACCGGGTGAAGGCGTTGCCGCAACAATTGTCGATATGGCAACCGCTTCCGCCTCATCGTAAACAAAGTAGACTGTATCAAGAGCAAACCGCTACCCAACCTTCCTGTTGCCAGTGCACTGTGGATTCCGCAACCGAATCTCGAGATCGGCGCTGCTGCCTGGATTCTGGCCGGAGGTACGCACCATACGAGCTTCTCCTACGACCTGACAGTCGAATATATGGAAGATTATGCCGATATCGCAGGCATCGAACTGGTGGTTATCGACAAGGATACGACGATCTCCAGCTTCAAAAAGGAATTGCAATACAATGACCTGTATTATATGTTGAACCGTGCATTACAGGCATAAGCTATGGCAAACGAACAATATGTTATAGGTCTTGACTACGGCAGCGACTCCTGTCGCGCCGTAGTCGTGAATGCAGCCACAGGCGAAGAAATCGCTTCGGCTGTCAAGTATTATCCCCGCTGGATGGAAGGGAAATACTGCGACCCGGCAAAAAACCGCTATCGCCAGCATCCGCTGGATTATATCGAAGGGCTGGAAGCGACAGTCAAAGAATCATTAACACAATGCTCTGCCGGAACAGCCGCAAAGGTGGTCGGTATCGCTTTCGATACGACCGGAAGTACACCTGTCCTGACTGACAAAAACGGTACTCCCCTCGCCCTGCTGCCGGAATATGCAGAGAACCCGAATGCGATGTTCGTGCTATGGAAGGACCATACGGCTATCCGGGAAGCAGCCGAGATCAATGAATTAGCTAAACGTTGGGGCATTGACTACACGGCATATGAAGGCGGCATCTATTCCTCCGAATGGGTATGGGCCAAGATGGCGCATGTGCTTCGCACAGACGACTGTCTCTGCAAAGACGCATATGCCTGGATCGAACATTGCGACTGGCTGCCTGCCCTTATCACCGGTAAGACAAAATCGGAAGAGGTGTACCGCAGTCGTTGTGCCGCCGGACATAAAGCCATGTGGCTGGAGAAATGGGGCGGGCTGCCTACGGAAGAATTCCTGACAGCCCTCGAACCTAAACTGGCAGGCTTCCGCAGCCATCTATTCGAAAAGACATATACCAGCGACACGCAGGTAGGAACTTTAACGCCGGAATGGGCGGAACGCCTCGGACTGACAACCAACGTTGCCGTTTCCGTCGGCGCATTCGACTGCCACATGGGAGCCGTAGGTGCGGAAATCACGCCCCGGACCTTCGTCCGTGTGATCGGCACATCGACCTGCGACATCATGGTTTCTTCTTATGAAGAGATGGGAGACAAACTGGTTCCCGGCATCTGCGGACAGGTAGACGGTTCCGTTATTCCCGGCATGGTAGGACTGGAAGCCGGACAATCCGGTTTCGGAGACATCTATGCCTGGTTCAAACGTGTACTGGTATGGCCGCTCGAAAACATATTAGCCAAGAGCACGCTGATCGACGAAGAGACAAAAGCCAGGCTGATCGCAGAGACAGCAGACAAGATCATCCCGCTCCTGTCCGAAGAGGCAGCCAAGGTTCCGGTAAGCGAAAGCACGATCCTGGCGGTAGACTGGATGAACGGACGCCGTACGCCCGATGCCAGCCAACTGGTAAAAGGAACGATCACCGGTCTCAACCTTGCAAGCTCCGCTCCGCTTATCTTCCGCGCACTGGTGGAAGCGACGGCATTCGGATCGAAAGCATCGTAGACCGTTTCCTCGAGAACGGCATCAAGATCGAGAGTGTGATCGGTATCGGCGGCATCTCGCTGAAATCCCCGTTTGTGATGCAGACATTGGCAGACGTATTGGATATGCCGATCAAAGTGGCAAAAGCAGAACAGGCATGCGCTTTCGGTGCTTCCATGTTTGCCGCCGTGGCAGCCGGTATATATGCCAAAATTGAAGATGCCCAGCAAGCTATGGGACAAGGTTTTGCAAAAGAATACCTGCCGAATCACGAAAATCATCTGACGTATCTTGCTCTTTATGAGAAATATCGGAAATTAGGAAACTTTACGGAAAATGAATTGTTTCAAGGATAGGATGGTCAATACGAAGAGATTGCCTATCTTTGCAAAAAAATAAAATAATTCATACGATGAACGATATTAAATTAATGAACAAAGCAGCAGACAACATCCGTATTTTGGCTGCGTCTATGGTTGAAAAGGCGAAATCCGGTCACCCCGGCGGAGCAATGGGTGGTGCAGACTTCATAAACGTACTGTTTTCGGAGTTTCTCGTATATGATCCCAAGAACCCCACATGGGAAGGCAGAGACCGCTACTTCCAAGACCCGGGCCATATGTCGCCTATGCTTTATTCAGTACTCGCCCTCACAGGTAAATTCACTATCGACGAACTGAAACAGTTCCGCCAGTGGGGTAGCGTAACTCCGGGCCATCCCGAAGTCAACGTGATGCGTGGTATAGAAAACACATCCGGTCCGCTGGGACAAGGCCATACCTACGCCGTAGGTGCCGCTATTGCCGCCAAGTTCCTGAAAGCACGCTTGGGTGACGTTATGAATCAGACGATTTACACATATATTTCTGACGGAGGTATCCAGGAAGAAATCTCACAGGGAGCCGGACGTATTGCCGGTACGCTGGGACTGGATAACCTGATT
Organism: Parabacteroides sp. AF48-14; assembly: GCF_003477465.1. Classification (NCBI taxonomy): domain Bacteria; kingdom Pseudomonadati; phylum Bacteroidota; class Bacteroidia; order Bacteroidales; family Tannerellaceae; genus Parabacteroides; species Parabacteroides sp. AF48-14. Next base: position 102,895 of record NZ_QUDI01000012.1, on the reverse strand, counting down.
ATGTTCTACGATGCCAACAACATCCAGCTTTCTACAACCGTAGAAGAAGTGACTGCCGAAAACGTAGCCATGAAATACGAAGCATGGGGCTGGAAAGTCATTACGATCAACGGAAACGACGTTGCGGAAATCCGCCGGGCACTGACCGAAGCGAAAGCCGAAACATCCCGTCCGACCCTGATCATCGGAAATACGATCATGGGTAAAGGTGCCGTTGGTCCGGACAACAGTAGCTACGAAAACAAGGTTTCCACACACGGACAACCCCTTTCCGCTGCCGGCGTATCAATCGCAGACACAATCAAGAACTTAGGAGGAAACCCGGACGAGCCGTTCCAAGTCTTCCCCGAAGTTGCAGAACTGTATGCTAAACGGACTAAAGAACTGGAAGCAATTGTTGCCGAACGCTATGCTGCAAAAGCAGAATGGGCAAAGGCAAACCCGGAGTTGGCTGCCAAGATGGAACAATGGTTCTCAGGCAAAGCGCCCGTTATCGACTGGAAAGCTATCGAACAGAAGCCGAACCAGGCTACCCGCGCCGCCTCTGCCACAGTCTTAGGCGTATTGGCAACCCAGGTTGAAAACATGATCGTTTCTTCCGCCGACCTTTCCAACTCGGACAAGACAGACGGTTTCCTGAAGAAGACACATTCATTCGTGAGAGGCGATTTTAGCGGAGCATTCTTCCAGGCCGGCGTAGCCGAACTGACGATGGCTTGCGTATGTATCGGTATGTCACTGCACGGAGGTGTTATCGTTGCTTGCGGTACATTCTTCGTATTCTCCGACTACATGAAACCCGCTATCCGTATGGCTGCCCTGATGGAACAGCCGGTTAAGTTCGTCTGGTCGCACGACGCCTTCCGCGTTGGTGAAGACGGACCGACTCACGAACCGGTTGAACAGGAAGCACAGATCCGTCTGATGGAAAAACTGAAGAACCACAAGGGACATAACTCCATGTTGGTACTTCGTCCGGCAGACGTGACCGAAACGACGATTGCATGGAAGATGGCGATGGAAAACACAGCCACTCCTACCGCATTAATTCTTTCCCGTCAGAACATCACTGACCTGCCCGCAAAAGGAAACCGCTATGAGGAAGCTTTGCAGGCAGAAAAGGGAGCTTATATTGTAGAAGGCGACGAGAATCCCGATGTAATCATGGTTGCTTCCGGCTCGGAAGTGTCCACACTGGAGGAAGGAGCAGCACTGCTTCGTGCCGACGGCATCAAGGTTCGCATTGTATCTGTTCCGTCTGAAGGATTGTTCCGCAGCCAGAGCAAAGAATACCAGGAATCTGTCATCCCGGCAGGAAGCAAGGTATTCGGACTCACAGCCGGCCTGCCTGTCAACCTCGAAGGATTGGTTGGCGCCAACGGTAAAGTCTGGGGACTCGAATCATTCGGCTTCTCCGCTCCTTACAAGGTGCTGGATGAGAAGCTCGGCTTCACAGGACAGAATGTCTACAATCAGGTAAAAGAATTATTAGCATAAGAAACACATAAAGAGAGGTGTTGCAGAGGCGACACCTCTCCCTCTAACAGATAAATATGAAAACACTCGGTTTATGTTGTGACCACGCAGGGTACGAATTGAAAGAATACGTAAAACAAATACTCGACTCGAAAGGGTTAGCTTATAAAGATTTCGGAACCTGTTCGACAGAAAGTTGTGATTATCCCGATTTCGCCCATCCGCTCGCTAAAGCGGTAGAAGCCGGTGAAGTATATCCCGGAATAGCAATCTGCGGAACCGGAAACGGAATAGCCATGACACTCAATAAACACCAGGGAATACGGGCAGCTCTATGCTGGATGGAAGAAATAGCACGTCTCGCACGCGAGCATAACGATGCAAACATACTTGTCATGCCCGGCAGATTTATCAGTCAAGAGGAAGCCACTCGCACGGTCGAAGCCTTCCTGAACACCTCGTTTGAAGGCGGTCGGCATCAACGCAGGATTGACAAAATCCCCTTGTAGCATTCAAGGGGGATATCATGTAAAACACTATTATGGCAACATTAGACTTCATTGTAATAGGGCTGTTCGCAATAGCTCTAATCGGGATTATTATATGGGTAACTAAACAAAAACAAAACAATTCCGCCGACTATTTCCTCGGCGGCCGCGATGCAAGCTGGATCGCGATCGGTGCATCTATCTTCGCATCCAACATCGGTTCCGAACACCTGATCGGACTGGCCGGAGCAGGAGCATCCAGCGGTATGGCAATGGCACACTGGGAAATACAGGGATGGATGATCCTGATATTAGGCTGGGTATTCGTTCCTTTCTATACACGCAGCATGGTGTACACAATGCCGGAATTTCTGGAAAGGCGGTACAACCCGCAATCCCGCACAATCCTTTCCGTCATCTCCCTTATCAGTTATGTATTGACCAAAGTCGCCGTTACAGTGTATGCCGGCGGACTGGTATTCCAACAAGTATTCGGCATTAAAGAAATATGGGGCATCGACTTCTTCTGGATTGCAGCCATCGGGCTGGTGCTGTTGACCGCCCTCTACACGATTGTCGGCGGTATGAAATCCGTCCTTTATACCTCTGTTCTTCAAACCCCTATCCTACTGCTGGGTTCTCTGATAATCCTCGTGCTCGGCTTCAAGGCATTAGGCGGATGGAATGAAATGATAGCGGCTTGCAAATCCGTCGTTGTCAATGATTACGGCGATACGATGACACAATTGATCCGCGACAACCGCGACCCGCAATATCCGTGGCTCGGCGCCTGATCGGTTCTTCTATCATCGGCTTCTGGTATTGGTGTACGGACCAGTATATCGTGCAGCGTGTTCTTTCCGGTAAAAATATGCAACAAGCCCGGCGCGGGGCGATCTTCGGCGCTTATTTGAAACTACTGCCCGTTTTCCTGTTTCTGATCCCCGGTATGATTGCGTTCGCATTGAGCAAGAATGGCATCGTCATCAACGGTGAAGTGTTTACACTCTCGATTCCCGATGCTGCCTTTCCGACTCTCGTAGCGAAACTGCTGCCGGCCGGTGTAAAAGGACTTGTCGTATGCGGTATTCTGGCAGCCCTGATGAGCTCACTGGCTTCCCTGTTCAATTCATCGGCCATGTTGTTTACTATCGACTTCTATAAACGTTTCAAACCGGAAACGCCGGAAAAGAAGCTGGTCGTAATCGGACAGATAGCCACAGTCGTAATCGTAGTCCTCGGTATTCTGTGGATTCCTATCATGCGTAGCGTTGGCGACGTACTCTACAATTACCTGCAAGATGTGCAATCCGTACTTTCTCCGGGTATTGCCGCAGCCTTCCTTTTGGGCGTCTGCTGGAAACGGACTTCCGCGCAAGGCGGTATGTGGGGCATGCTGGCCGGTATCATGATCGGTATCACCCGCCTGAGTGCAAAAGTGTATTATAGCAACGTTGCAGATGCATCCGACAATCTGTTCAAGGCGCTGTTCTACGATATGAACTGGCTCTTCTTCTGCGGATGGATGTTCCTGTTCTGCATTATCCTGACAATCGTTGTCAGCCTCTGCACGAAGGCTCCCGAACCCGGAAAGATACAAGGTTTGGTCTTCGGAACCTCGACACCTGCCGAACGGGCGGCTACGCGTGCCAGCTGGAACCATTGGGATGTGATCCACTCTGTCATCATCTTGGGTATTACGGCTGCTTTCTATTGGTATTTCTGGTAAACAAAGGGATGTGTCAAAACACCCTTGTTCCCGCGCTTGACGCGGGGCCGCAAAAGAACAGACCTTATCAATCAGTTGCTTATATGGTCGGTTTTAATGCGATCCCGCGTCAAGCGCGGGAACAGGACAGTTTTGACACACCCCCTTGTACGCAAAACTTTACGCCTTCCTCCTATCCTCTCCTAAATTTGTACCAATTGAAGTAATGTTTTTGTTACTATACAGCAAACAGTTCCTCCCTATGAAACTTTTGTTCCATGACTACGAAACTTTTGTTCCATGCCGATGAAACTTTAGTTTCACACCGAGAAAAAGGTGGAACTATTTAACATATTTAAAGAAGAGTCACCTTCTAATCGAAAAAAGCTGCTTTTTCTCTGGTTTTAGAACTTATTCAAATAATTCATAATATATTTGTGAACTTAATTTTTTAGACAAATGAAATTACGAATTGCTATCCTTTCGCTCGCAATCCTTTCGAGCGGAAATTCCTTGTTCGCCCAAACAGACAAGCAAGAGAAAAAGGCAAAGGCCTACATGGTTGCCGATGCCCACTTAGACACCCAATGGAATTGGGATGTCCAGACTACAATCAAAGAGTACGTGTGGAATACGCTTAACCAGAATTTGTTCCTGCTGAAACGTTATCCCAACTATGTGTTCAATTTCGAGGGAGGAGTAAAATATGCCTGGATGAAGGAATATTATCCTACCCAGTATGAGGAGTTAAAGGAATACGTAAAGAACGGACGTTGGCATATCTCCGGCAGCAGCTGGGATGCGACCGATGCCCTGATTCCTTCTCCCGAATCGTTCATCCGTAATATTACGCTCGGACAGGAATACTATCGTAAAGAGTTCGGCGTGGAAAGTACGGACATATTCCTGCCGGACTGTTTCGGCTTCGGATGGACTTTGCCGACGATTGCCAGCCATTGCGGGCTGATCGGCTTTTCTTCGCAGAAACTCGACTGGCGTAACCATCCGTTCTACGGAGACAGCAAACATCCGTTCCTCATCGGGCTGTGGCAAGGCGTGGACGGCTCTTCCATCATGCTGGCACACGGCTATGATTATGGCAGAAGATGGAGAGACGAAGACCTTTCCAACAGTAAATATTTGCTGGAACTGAGCCAACGCGATCCTCTTAATATCGTATATCGTTATTATGGGACGGGCGATACGGGTGGTTCTCCGAACTTAGCCTCTGTCCGTTCGGTTGAAAAAGGGATCAAGGGAGACGGACCAGTCGAAGTGATCAGTGCAACCAGCGACCAGCTGTTCAAGGATTTCATGCCTTACAAGAACCACCCGGAACTGCCGGTTTTCAACGGGGAACTGTTGATGGACGTGCACGGCACCGGCTGTTATACTTCGGAAGCAGCTATGAAAGCATACAACCGCCAGAACGAGGTATTAGGCAATGCTGCTGAAAATGCTGCCGTTGCAGCCGACTGGCTGGGAACGAACGCCTATCCGCTAAACACGCTGACAGAAGCCTGGCGCCGCTTTATCGTCCACCAGTTCCATGACGACCTGACAGGAACCAGTATTCCGAGAGCTTACGAGTTCTCTTGGAATGACGAACTGATCGCGTTGAAGCAGTTTGCCGGCGTATTGACTTCATCCGTAAACGGCATTGCCGGCCAGTTGGATACACGGGTGAAAGGGACTCCGGTCATCCTCTACAACGCACATGCTTTCCCTGTGTCCGACCTCGCTGAAGTTATGTTAGATATGCCTAAAGCCCCCAAAGGCATGACAGTATATGATGAGAAAGGAAAGAAAGTCCCCGCCCAATTGCTTTCTTATGAAAACGGGAAAGCTCATGTATTGATTTCGGCAACTGTCCCGGCTACCGGCTATGTTGTTTACGACGTCCGTGAAGGAGGTCCGGCCGCTTCCGCTTTGCAGCAGGCAGGCGTCAATACGCTGGAAAACTCCTTATACAAGATTACACTGGATAAAAACGGCGATATCACTTCCCTCCTCGACAAGAAAAACAACAAGGAATTGGTGAAAGAGGGAAAAGCCATCCGCCTGGCTCTCTTTACGGAAAACAAATCGTATAACTGGCCCGCCTGGGAAATCATGAAAGAAACCGTAGACCGCGAACCGGTTTCCATCACCGAAGATGTAAAAATCTCATTGGTGGAGAACGGAGAGTTGAGAAAAGCGCTTTGCGTAGAGAAACATCACGGGCAATCTGTCTTTAAACAGTATATCCGTTTGTTCGAAGGTCCCCGCGCCGACCGCATCGACTTCTACAATGAAGTAGACTGGCAGTCTACCAACTCATTGTTGAAAGCAGAATTCCCGTTGAGCGTATCGAACCCGGAAGCTACTTATGACTTAGGTATCGGAAGCGTGAAACGCGGCAACAATACGATAACGGCTTACGAAGTGTATGCGCAGTATTGGGCAGACCTGACCGACAAAGGGAACAGCTATGGCGTTTCCGTCCTCAACGACAGCAAGTACGGATGGGACAAACCGAACGATAATACAATCCGTCTGACTTTGCTCCATACTCCGCAGACAAAGGGCAATTATTCCTATCAGGACCGCCAGGATTTCGGCTACCACCGTTTCACTTACAGCCTGCTGCCTCATTCCGGAGCTTTGGATAAATCGAAGACTGTTCTAAGAGCAGACGAATTGAATCAGCCGTTAACCGCTTTTGTGGCGGATAAACATGCCGGACAGTTGGGCAAATCGTTCACATTTGCCAACTCCGATAACAACAGCGTAGTGGTAAAGACACTGAAAAAGGCTGAATCCTCGGACGAATTGGTAATCCGCCTATACGAAACCGGCGGCGAGAAGGAACAGACTGCCGAGATTACTTTTGCCGGCGCCATCCAGAGTGCCAGTGAAGCTGACGGAACCGAGAAAACAATCGGCAAGGCGCTATTCAACGGTAACAAGTTGCAGGTGTCCATCAAGCCTTACTCCATTAAGACTTTCAAAGTGAAACTCAAACCGTCCGGCAATCCTGTCAAAGAGCCTCAATATGCTCATGTTCCTCTGAAATTCAACAAGAAGTGTGTGAGCTGGAATGAGTTCCGCAGAGAGGGCAACTTCAGTTCTGGCTATTCGTATGCAGCCGAGCTGTTACCGAAAACAATTCATGCCGGTGATATCTCGTTCGGTTTGGGAGACAAAGAATCTTTCAACGGTTTAGCTTGCCAGGGAGACACTATCCAATTGCCTGCCGGAAGCAATTACAACCGTATCTATTTCCTGGCAGCGTCCACCGAAGGCGATTGCACCGGAACATTCCGTCTAGGTAAATCCGAACAGGAAATTACGGTTCCCGAATACACCGGCTTTATCGGCCAATGGGGACATTTAGGACATACGGAAGGCTTCCTGAAAGACGGCGACATCGCTTACGTCGGTACTCACCGCCATGCTCCTGACGGAGACCAGGCTTACGAATACACCTATATGTTCAAGTTTGGCATGGACATTCCTAAAGGAGCTACAAGCCTGATCTTGCCGGACAACAAGAATATTGTTTTGTTTGCCGTTACGGTTGCCCAAGAAGACAATAAACAGGTTGCTGTCGCATCCGAATTGTTCCGCTCGGCCATAAGACCCAAAGAGGCAACGAAAGAAGCCGCAAAAGAAAACCTGATGAAGAGTGCTAAAATCATTGCCTGTTCCGGTTTCGTGAACGAAGAGGAATCTCCCGAGCACATGATCGATGGCAATACGGAAACAAAATGGTGCGATATTTCCGGCATTCCGAGTCATGTTGATTTCGATTTGGGAACAACCCAATCAATAAGCGGTTGGAAGCTGGTCAGCGCCGGAAATGAAGAACATTCTTATGTCACCGGAACCTGTTTCCTTCAAGGCAGAAACAGTTTGAACGAAGAATGGAAGACTTTGGATGTTCTGGCCGGTAACCACAAAAACGAGGCAACCAGTTTGCTGACCAAACCGGAATCAGCCCGCTATTTACGCCTGTTGGTTACCCAGCCTACACAAAAGACCGGGGATCGTGACACCCGCATTTACGAGCTTGAAGTCTACAAATAATGTGAACAGTTTGTTTCACTAAACAGCATTAAAAACGGAAGAATAAGGCTTGATGCCTTATTCTTCCGTTTTACAAATTGAGCCATAGAATTGTTTTTTATTCATTCTTTTCTTATCTTTGCCACCCTGAACCGTTAGCTCAGCTGGTTTAGAGCGCTGCCTTGACAGGGCAGAGGTCGCCGGTTCGAATCCGGCACGGTTCACTTATATCAATCAATATCCACACTTCTGATCCCATAATTGCTCAGCCTCTTATTTCACTATATCATAAAGGGTCTATAAACAAAAACAGCATTTCACAGAATCACTGTGAAATGCTGTTTTGTTATTTGTGACCTGGGAGGGGCTCGAACCCTCGACCCAATGATTAAGAGTCATTTGCTCTACCAACTGAGCTACCAAGTCATTCATGCTATCGTTGTTTCTCGATTGCGGGTGCAAAGATAGGAGTTTAATTTTTCTTTGCAAACTTTTCCTGCAGTTTTTATCGAAAAAATCTATTCAAACTCAAAAATGTCGGACGGTGTAGTCCGCTTCAATGCATGCAAAGAGACATCTTTGCCTACCCGCACGCCTTCCTGGAACAAGCGGATATCGACAGTCTTATAAGCAAGCTCGGGATGGTTATTATCACGGCTCAGGTGACACAACCAGATGTCTTTCAGCTTCGGATCATAATGAGTCGCCAGAAACTCGGCTGCTTCACGGTTGCTCAAATGTCCGGTCGGACTGGCCACACGCTCTTTCAAGAAAGCGGGATAAGTACCGAACTTCAACATTTCCTCATCATAATTGGCCTCTATGATCAGATGGTTCGCCATACTCATATATTTGCTTACCGTATCGGTAATATGGCCGACATCCGTCGCAAAAGTGAACTTATGGTCCCCGTATTCGATGTAGTAGCCGACATTGTCGGTACTGTCATGCGGAACTTCAAAAGCTGTAATATGAAAATCACGGATCGTAAAAGGGATTTCCTTTTCGATTATTCTACGGGAATTGACCAGTGTCTCCTCCACATAGCGACTCTTCTCGATACCTCTATGGACGGCGGCAGTCGCGTAGACCGGCAAATTAAGCTTCTCTCCCAGGCAACCCACCGTCTTGATGTGATCAGCATGGTCGTGCGTGATCAGGACTGCAATAATTTTGGAGAAGTCGATCGCTCTATCTTTCAACACCTTCTTTATGGTACGAATACCGATACCTGCATCAATCAACACCCCGAACTCGGGTGTTCCCAGATAATAGCAGTTTCCACTGCTTCCACTTGCTAAACTTAAAAATGATAGTTTCATTTCAATATCCAATTCAGTCCTTAACAGGAATTACGGGCGAAACGTATCCGGGATTGTCACCTCCCCGATCAGCGAACAGTTCATATGGTCCTTCACCTCCTCCGGCGTCAAGCCGTGACCGAAAAGGAACATGAGCTTGGTCACAGCACTTTCCGTCGTGCTGTCAAATCCGCTTATCACCCCCGCTTCCAATAATTTATGCCCTGTCTCATACCGGTGCATTTCCACACTTCCGGCACTACACTGGGTTACATTCACAATCACAATTCCCCGGCTTACCGCATCTTTGAGCATCGCCAGGAACCAGTCGTAACACGGAGCGTTTCCGCTTCCGAACGTTTCCATGACCACTCCTTTCAAGTCCGGGATATTCAGGATACTTTCTACCACCTGCGGGGAAATACCCGGGAAAAGCTTCAGTATCGCAATATTCCTGTCCAGCAGGTAATGCGGCTTCAACGGTTTCCGCGACACAGGATGATAGACCTGCTGCGTGTCATACTTTATATAGATGCCGGCATGTGCCAGCGGAGGATAATTGTATGAACGGAACGCATTGAAATTGTCCGCGTTGATCTTACTCGTACGGTTACCCCGCAACAGGTCGTTCTCGAAAAAGATGCAAACCTCCGGCACGATCGGAATGCCGTTGTCCTTGGCGGCGGCAATCTCGATAGCGGTAATCAGGTTCTCCTTTCCATCCGTCCGCAACATACCGATCGGCAACTGCGAACCGGTAAAGATGACCGGTTTACTCAGATTCTCTAACATAAAACTCAAAGCTGATGCAGTGAACGACATCGTATCCGTACCATGAAGCACGACAAAACCGTCATACAACTGATAGTTGTCAGCAATGATCTTCACAATCTTCATCCACGATTCCGGCCCCATCTCCGACGAATCCATCGCCGGGTCGAACTGGATAGTCGAAACAGCATATCCCAGCTTTTTCAACTCCGGCATATTATCCTTCAAATGCTGGAAGTTGAACGATTCCAGCACGCCGGTTTCAGGGTTTTCGATCATACCGATTGTTCCACCTGTATAGATGAGCAGGATAGAGGCTTTCTCACTTTGAGTGTTCATGTTTGCTGTCATATAGAGCACAAAGTTAATAATTTTATTCTTCCCCTTTTAATACAGGAACGCTTATATGATATTTTACGGCCAGTATTCTTGCAACAAATATACCGGTCGCCGCAATGAGCTGTGTCAGCGACGGACCGATCCCCATTTGCAGGCAGGCAAAATAAATTACACCGCCCAGCACACAGGCCAGCGCATAGATATCTTTACGGAATATCAGCGGCACCTCGTTAATCAGGATGTCACGGATCATACCGCCGAAAGCTCCCGTGATCGTCCCCATCACGATAGCCACCCACATGGGGAAACCGAGGCAAGCGCTTTCTCGATACCGACCACGCCAAACAAACCAAGCCCGATCGCGTCGAATATAAAAAAGGTATTGTTCAAACTAATTACATATTTCCGAAATATAATAACGAAGAGTAATGCCAGTGCCGAGATAATCAGGTAAGAGGCCTGTTCCATCCAGAAAGGAGTGGCATTGAGCAGGATATCGCGAATCGTACCGCCCCCTACTGCAGTAACTACACCAATCACATACGCACCGAACCAGTCAAATTGTTTAGCAGAAGCCAAGCGGATACCACTAATAGCGAAGGCAAATGTCCCGGTGTAGTCGCAAAACGTAATGAAGTCTATCATTTTGATTTTTTCTGCAAAAATAAGTATTTCCTTCCAATGTTGTTGTTTTCTATCAAGTCGACCTGATAATAATTTAAACCAAACGAATATCCGGCTGTTTATTATATATATGTTTGTACCTGATTATGTGCTGATGATTATCTAATTAAGAGAAAAATGAAGAAATTTATATTAGCCGGACTGATTTGTCTGCTTTCGTCCTCTTGGGCATGGGGACAAGATTATATCCCTCAAACAGTACACCGTTATTACGTCAGTGATACGACCTTGTTCCAACCCCGCCGCCCCTGGAAAGCGGCAGCCGAAACATTCGGGCTCAATATGCTTGTTTGGGGATTCGACCGTTTTATCATGAAGGAAGAGTGGTCCTATATCAACGGGCATACCATTAAAAGCAACTTCAAGAAAGGCCCGGTCTGGGACACCGACCAGTTCACCACAAACCTGTTCTCCCACCCCTATCACGGTTCGCTCTATTTCAATGCGGCCCGCAGCAACGGGATGAATTTCTGGCAGTCCGCCCCGTTTGCGGCCGGCGGTAGCCTGATGTGGGAATTTTTTATGGAGACCGAACCGCCTTCGATCAACGATATGCTGGCAACGACATTCGGCGGGATCGAGTTGGGTGAAATCACCTACCGCCTGTCCGATTTGTTTATCGACAACCGCTCGTCGGGAGCCGAACGCGTAGGGCGCGAAGTGTTGTCGGGTATCCTCTCCCCCGTCCGTGCATTCAACCGCATCATTTCGGGCGAAGCCTGGCGGCACAGCTCTTCCAAAGGACGTACTTACAGCTCCGTCCCGGTCAACTTCGTAGTGACGACAGGACCTCGTTTTTTAGCCGAACAGGAAGGATCGAAACGGGGAACGACCAGTTTAAATGTTAACTTCCGTATCGACTACGGGACACCGATTAATGATGATTTCTATTCGCCTTACGAATGGTTCCGCTTTAACTTCGGGCTCGACCTGTTCTCCGCCCAACCGGTCGTCAGCCAAGTGAATGCCATCGGCGCCTTATGGGGAAAAACGGTTTGGACGAAAGGACCTCGTACACTCTCCGCCGGGTTCTTCCAGCATTTCGACTTCTACAATTCCGAACTGCGCCACGGAAGCGACATGACCGTTCCGCCCTATCGCATCGCCGCACCGGCCTCAGCAGGAGGCGGTCTAATCTATTACAAGCAAGCGACACCGGGAGACAAAACTGATATATATTCCGAATTTTACCTCAACGGCGTTGCGCTCGGCGCCAGCCTGTCCGATTATATGCTGCTCGGCGAACGGGATTACAACTTAGGCAGCGGCTACAGCACAAAAGCCGGAGCCGGCATCATCTATGACAAACGGCTGGCTTTCCTGCTCAATTTAGAGAATTACCATATCTTCACATGGAAGGGCTACAATCCGGAGATGGATTGGTCCACAACAGACCCAAGCACCCTGAACATCCAGGGCGACAAGGGAAATGCACGTCTGACGATTTTCTCGATGAAATTAGCTTACATACTGAAAGACCGGTGGAACATCACGCTGACAAACCGCTATTTCTCGCGCCGGACAAACTACAAGTATTATCCGCGCGTAGATAGCTCCACTTACGACTTGATGTTGGGATTGGGCATACGGATTTAGTTCTTCCGTTCCAGCTCGTTCAGGTTCTCCATCTTCTTGCGTTGCAGGAATTCGTAGATTCCTTCCAGATGTTCGGTGACTTTCTTGTTGCCGAACTCATATACTTTGGTGACAAGCCCGTCGAGGAAATCACGGTCGTGCGAAACGACAATCAACGTCCCGTCAAAATCCAGCAGGGCCTGTTTCAGGATATCTTTCGTTTTCATATCCAAGTGGTTCGTCGGCTCGTCGAGAATCAACAGGTTGACCGGTTCGAGCAACAACTTGATCATCGCCAGACGCGTCCGTTCGCCACCCGAAAGCACTTTCACTTTCTTCGCCGAGTTCTCGCCGCCAAACATAAAGGCTCCTAACAGGTCTTTGATTTTATTCCGGATATCACCTTTAGCCACATCGTCTATCGTCTGGAACACCGTCAGGTTTTCATCCAGCAAGGAAGCCTGGTTCTGAGCGAAATAACCGATCATCACATTGTGGCCGATCGTCAGCGTGCCGTCGTGCTCGATTTCTTTCATGATACATTTCACCAACGTAGATTTACCTTCGCCGTTCTTTCCGACAAAAGCAATCTTGTCGCCGCGTTCGATCGTCAGATTGGCATTACGGAAGACCGTGTGCTCGCCATACGATTTCGCCACATTCTCGATGATCACCGGATAGGAGCCGGAACGGGGAGACGGCGGGAATTTCAGGCGCAAAGCGGAAGTATCCTCTTCGTCCACTTCCAGTATCTCCAGCTTTTCCAGCATCTTCACACGGCTCTGCACTTGCAAAGTCTTGGAATAAGTACCTTTGAAACGTTCGATAAACTCCTTCGTTTCGGCAATAAACTTCTGCTGCTCGTCGTAGGCTTTCTGCTGCTGTTCGCGGCGTTCCTTGCGCAATTGCAGGTATTGGCTGTAATTCACTTTATAATCATATATACGGCCCATCGTCACTTCAATCGTGCGGGTGGTGATATGGTCGACAAAGGCACGGTCGTGGCTGATCACGACAACCGCCTGCCCGTTATCGATCAGGAAATCTTCCAGCCATTGGATAGACTCGATATCGAGGTGGTTCGTCGGCTCGTCCAGCAACAACACATCCGGCTTCTTCAGCAGCAACTTGGCCAGCTCGATACGCATACGCCATCCACCGCTGAACTCGCTCGTCTGGCGCGTAAAGTCTTCACGGGTAAAGCCCAGCCCCATCAGCGTTTTCTCTATGTCGGCATCATAATTGATCTCTTCTATGGAATAGAACTTCTCACTCAGGGTCGAAACACGTTCGATCAGTTCCATATAACTGTCCGATTCGTAGTCCGTACGCGTTTCCAACTCCTTGTTCAGTTCGGCAATCTCCGCCTCCATCTGGTGCAGATGGGCAAAGGCCTGTGCAGTCTCTTCAAACACCGTACGTCCGTCTTCCGTCATCAGATGCTGCGGCAGGTAAGCGATCACCGTACCTTTCGGGGCGGATACTTTTCCGCGAGTCGCCTCACGCACGCCTGCCAATATCTTCAACAAGGTGGATTTACCGGCCCCATTCTTACCCATCAGGGCAATCCGGTCTTTCTCGTTAATGACAAAAGAAACATCTGAAAATAGTGCGCTACCGCCAAACTCTACTGTTAGTCCGTCTATTGAAATCATATATTATTAATGTATTACCTTATATAAAATGAGCGGCAAAGGTACGAAATAAATCGACATTCCTAACGAATGCCTTTTCGTGTCTTATCATATAAATGATGATTCTATTCCGGCAAGTTTTGAACCTTTTGCAAATAAAAAAATAGACAATAACCCCCATTTCGGCCGTTTTTCTATTTCGTCCGAAATTTCGATCGATTTTGGATTGACTCTTTTTATGGTTTTACCCCCTCTACCTGACACCAGATGAAATGAGGTGCCGAGGTCACTCCGAAATACGTGCAATTTGATTATCAGAAGGCCAAAACAGCGGCAAAGTGATAAAGCTTAACTCCCGGAGAATCGCCTGTAGCAAAATAAAACGGACGGCGTTCCAAATATCCCAAGGAAATTCAGGGGCTTTTTTGCCATGAAAACGGTCCTCTTTTCAATTATGACCGTCCTAATCTCCATTACGACCGTCCTAATCTTCGCGAGGTGCCGAGTGCACTACACATTAGAACGGTCGCAATGGCAAAGAGGACGGTCGTAATTGCTGGAAACACTCAAAAAAGGCGAAAAAGTCCCTTTTTGAGGTCAAAAAAATGGATTAACATTTATTTAATTTCAGATGTCTTTTGAGACTAAAAAATGCGTTTTATACAATAAGGGGGTAGGAATAGCATTATTTAATACTCTTTCTCATTCGCCAGATTCCACATATTCAGGAAAGAGGCTTTGGTGATATCGACGATTTTGTTCCAATTGATTTTTTCCACATGGTCGCCCGGCATATGATAGTCGGGATGGCCGTCCGTATGATACCAGATAACCGGAATGTCCAACAGGGCAAAAGAAGCATTATCACTCCCTCCTACCGGCTTGTCCCACGGACGATAATCCGGAGCCAGATTCAAACCGTATTTCTTGATATCGTTCTTCAGCCAGTCGCCAAACGCAGGATGCGCCTCGGTATAGAAATAGACGACGTGCGTCGGTTTAGACTCGTCGTTATTGCGGCCTATCATATCGTAATTCAGATATCCTTTCACTTTATCCATATCGGGGAATGTCTGCACAAAATATTTGGAACCCAACAGGCCTTTTTCCTCACCGTCCCAGAAAGCAAAGATCACAGTTCGCTCCGGCTGCACGCCCGTTGCCAAAAACGCTTTTGCGACCTGCAAAACAGCCGAAACGCCGGATGCATTGTCGTCGGCGCCATTATAGATTTGGTCGCCATCCAGCATCGGGTCGATCCCCAAATGATCGTAATGGGCACCGATAATCACATATTCGTTCGGGTTCTTGCCTTCGATCTTTCCCAAAATATTATTCATTGACAACTTCTGGTGGACACCTTGCTTCAGCTTGGCGATCGAATCCGGATGAACCTGGAAACGCCCTCTCTTCTGGCGCTCTTTATTATAGGCATCGAAAGGCTGATAATAAGACTCGAACAAAGGCTCGATCCCCATCGTCTTCAGATTGGAAACAATATATTCGCCGGCAATACGCCCGCCGCGGAAACCGGCCTCGCGCCCTTCGAGGGCATCGCTTGCCAAGAAACCGATATAGGCCTCCGCATTGGTCTTATTAATCACATCCAGCCCTTTCTTTTCGGGCGATTCGGCCCACAATGTAGCACTTAGCGCTATGGAGACTAAGAATAATCCCGCTTTTCTCATTTTGATACTGTGTTTTTACTGATTATAGTTTTACAACTACAAAGATAACATAAAAGCGGCGTAATAAAATCACTCCTGATAAATAGAATGTTAATAAAATGGTTTGTAAATACCCGGAAATACGAATTAGGAAGGAAGGAAAAGGGCAATAAAAAAAGGCCAAACTCCGCTATCTCTTAAGCGTCGAATGCCTCCTCTGCATCTATCTCTCACCTGTCTTTCTAAAGACAAGGGTGGAGAGACAACATCAATACAAATTATTTACTTGTTTAATACTCAATTTTTAGAGCTTTCGCTCATTTGGTTCATCAATCTGCGGATCTCAGCATTTACTCGCTGACACATTGAACCATTTCCAACGGACTGATAACGATCAGCCTGATAACGCAACATCGCTAAAGTACGCATACTTTTTTCATTTTCTCTCATCATCATAATTTTACTCATTTAAGTTCCCCACGCTTGGAGAACGATTAATAATAACTAAACCTAAACTTTCTCTTTCTTTTTGTTTACAGTGCAAAGATAAGCATTTTATTTAAAATAATGCTGTAAAACATAGTTTTTCTTGCACGTTTATACATTTTTAAGTTTTCACCCAAGTCTATCCAGTCCTGTTTCCCAATCAAACGACCGGAGTTAACTCGCCTGTTGTCGAGTCGACTACAAATCCGCTAACCGTTATATCCAATGGGATCAGCGGATGGTTTCGCACTTGCGACACAGTCTCGCGGACTGAACTTTCCGGTGTGTCGAACCCGCGCAACCAGGACTTGAAGTCAATGCCGCAATAGCGCATCATGTCGATATGCTCCGAAGGGATTCCCCTTTTCTTCATCACCTCGATCATCTGTTCGCTGTCCATATGCTTGGCGCCGCAGTCGGTATGTCCGATAATCATCACTTCGTTCACACCCAATTCATAAATGGCAACCAGCAGACTCCGGATCACACTGCCGAAAGGATGGGATATGATAGCTCCCGCATTCTTGATAATCTTGACATCGCCGTTCTTTATGCCCAAAGCGGCGGGCAACAACTCCGTCAGGCGGGTATCCATACAGGACACGATCGCTATTTTCTTATCAGGATATTTGTTGGTGATAAACTTCTCATATCCTTTATTCTTTACAAATTCACGATTGAATCTTAATAGTTCGTCTATCATAATCTCCCCTATTTTTTTATATAACAGTTCAAAATCAAATTATGTTGAAATGTTTCAGTGCATTGTAGATACCGTTCTCATCGACGGAAGTCGTCACATAGGCGGCCGACTTCATTACCTCTTCTGACGCATTTCCCATTGCCACACCGATGCGACATGGCTAAGCATCTGGATGTCATTGCCTCCGTCACCAAAAGCCATACATTCGTCCAAGCCGATATGGAAATATTCCAGCATCTTGTCGATGCCGACACGCTTACTGCTTCCGTGCGGCACAACATCTGTAAACAACGGATTCCAGCGTGTAGACTCACAATGGGACAAGACTTTCATAATACGCTTTTCCTGTTCTGCCGTAAAGAAAGCGATCAACTGGTAAACCGTCTTTCCATAAATATCTTCTATCGGACGGATAGGAGGCGCAGGGAAATTCAGCAGATGAAACACGTCGTTCACCGCCTTATCCGTATAGTTCATGAAAATCTCGTTTTCCTGCACAAAGGCGCATGGGAACTCGCCTTCCTGATTCTGATAGCGCACCAGCGCTTCAATGTCCTTATCCGGAATGCTATGTTTATAGATCACATCGTCCTTTCCGGCAAACACATAACCGCCGTTCAGCGTCACATAACCGTCAAACTCGAGATCGCCTAAATTATTAATGGAGCTGCGATGACGACCGGTAGCGATAAACACTTTAATTCCTTTTTTCTTCAATAATTCAAGCGCATGAAGAGTCGACTTGGGAACAACATGTGTCTTAAAACTGACTAACGTCCCGTCGATATCAAAAAAAAACTGCCTTAATCATAACCTAAACTCTTTACCATATTAAAAACCTTAGGCAAAGGTAAGAATAAATACGGATTTCCAAAGGTTGTGGAAAATTACTATATTTGAACGCTAAAATATTTCAATTGCAAACATGAAAACACATCTTTACTTATTGACAATACTATTATTATCGGTCCAATCGGTTTTGGCACAAGAAGTTGAAAAGGAATCCACTCCGGGACAGGAACCGACGCTCGTTGAACGCCTCACGGGAGGAAGGAAGTTGATCGAAAGTGCGGAAATGAATTTCCAGCTGTTCACTTCGGCCAACGCCAACTTCACCGGATCTAATTTCGACGGCATGAATTTCAAGCTAAACCGTGTCCGGTTGGAAATAAAAGGAGATGTATGGAAAAACCTCTCCTATCATTATCGTCAGTCGTTCAACAAATATTCGGACCCTTATTCACTGGACAATCTTTCGTCTTCGCTCGAATTAGCTTATGTCAACCTGAAAGTGCATGACAAATTTGGCTTTACGATAGGTAAACAGTTCGTGAACTTCGGAGGATATGAGTATTATGTCAATTCGATAAAAGTGCGCGAGTTCAGTGAGTTCAATAACCTGCTGACTTGTTACCAGGCAGGTATATCGGGCAACTGGCAAGTCAACACAAACCAAGAGATTTGCTTCCAGATCGTCAACAACCGGAGCGGCCAGGACGATGAGATCTATCCGACCGGACTGCCTGAGAATACACGGGAGGCGAAAGTGCCTTTCATGTACACGGTGAACTGGAACAGTTATTATTTCGACCGCGTCCTGCAACTCCGCTATGCAGCCGCGATGGGACAGCAGACGCAGAAGCGTTATTCTTACTATTTCACCTGCGGCAATACGGTCGAGAAAGGGCCGTTGCTCACTTACTTGGATATCATGTACACGCGGCAAGGACTGGACCAACATGGTGTCATCAGCCGCCTGCCTGCAATTGCACAGACAGCTTGCAACACCGAATACCTGTCTATCATCGCCGATGTCGATTACCGCATCCATCCGCGCTGGAACGTCTATGTGAAAGGTGCATACGAAACCGGACGCGTCTACAAGGCAAACGGCCCGTTCGCCAAAGGCATGTACCGCCGTTCCTGGAACGCACAAAGCAGCATCGAGTTTTTCCCGATCAAGCAAAGCGACCTCTTCATCTTCCTGCTCTACACGTACCGGGGCGTGAAACTCGAAAGACCGGCCCTTGACATGGGAGCCATCGACCCCGACACACATCGCATTTCGCTGGGACTGGTCTATTCAATCCCTGTATTTTAAACGGCTCCTTTGGTTACAAAAAGCGGAATCCTCTTTCGAAGATTCCGCCTCAATTATGTTTCTTTAAATTCTATTCTTTCTCAGCAACCATTTTCCACACTCCGGCAGACAAAGCCGCACCGATTAACGGAGCTACGATAAACAGCCACAACTGCGACAAAGCCTCTCCACCGGCAAACAAAGCCGGACCGATACTACGGGCGGGGTTTACGGATGTACCTGTAAGAGGTATGCAAACAATGTGCACCAGGACAAGAGACAGACCGATAGCCAATCCGGCAAAATTGCCCGCCCCTTTCTTCGCATCAGTCGTACCCAATACGACCAGCACGAAAACAAATGTAAAGACGATTTCCGCAATCAGGCCGCCGGCAATCCCGACACCCGGAGCACACGAATTAGCTCCCGTCGTTGTCGCATATTCCATATCGATATTAGAAGTAAGTATCCACAGAATCGTGGAACCGATCAAGGCTCCGATCACTTGGAACAGCATATACATAAGGCCTTCCTTTGATTTCATCCGGCCTGACAACATACACCCCAACGTAATAGCCGGATTAATATGGCATCCTGAAGTCCCGCCAATTGTATAAGCCATCGCCACAACCGAAAGTCCGAACGCCATCGCAACCATTAATACCTGTGCGGGAGTTCCACATCCGCCATTAAAAATTGCGCTACCGCATCCCATCAGTACCAGAACCATCGTACCGATCATTTCTGCCAAATACTTTTTCATAATAAGAAAATTAATTATAGATTCAATGTCGTAAAGATACTACTTATTTAATAAAATAGAAAAGACAGGATCATCTTTCGACAACCCCGTCTTTTCTATTTTATCAAGAGGGAATAAATTCCCTCTTATCTACAAAAATCAATTACTCTTCCACGCTCCAGTTTTCAGCAGCCATACGTTTGTAGCTGCGCAGACGCCATTTTGCGTTTTCTTCGGCAGCGGCAAACAGTTCGGCAGCTTCTGCCGGATATTGTTTTGCTACAGAAGCGAAACGAACTTCACCTTTCAGGAAGTCCTGGAACTTGCTCCAATCCGGTTCTTTAGAATCCAAGGTGAACGGGTTCTTGCCTTCAGCTTCCAGAGTAGGATTGTAGCGCCACAAGTGCCAGTAGCCACATGCAACAGCTTCTTTCTCTTCAGCCTGCGATTTACCCATACCTTTCTTCAAACCGTGGTTGATACAAGGAGCATAAGCGATAATCAAAGAAGGACCGTCGTATGCTTCAGCTTCGCGGATAGCCTTCAATGTCTGAGCCTGGTCTGCACCCATAGCGATCTGGGCAACATAAACGTAACCGTAAGTTGTTGCCATCAGACCCAGGTCTTTCTTGCGGACACGCTTACCGGAAGCGGCAAACTTAGCGATTGCACCAACCGGAGTAGCCTTAGAAGACTGACCGCCTGTGTTAGAATATACCTCTGTATCCAGAACCAGGATGTTCACGTTCTTACCGGAAGCGATTACATGGTCAAGACCTCCGTAACCGATATCGTAAGAAGCACCGTCACCACCGATAATCCATTGTGAACGTTTTACCAGGAAGTGAGACAATTCCTTGATCTGAGCACAAACCGGACAACCGGCCTTGATACCTTCTTCCACGAAAGCCATCAATTGCGGAGCCAATTCTTTTGTCTTGTCAGCATCATTCTGATTAGCGACCCATGCAGCAGCCAATTCTTTCATCTCAGCTGGTGAATGCTCGCCGGCACCGATCTTGTTCATCAGGTCTGTCAGGCGCAAACGCATCTTTTCGTTAGCCAGTTCCATACCCAGACCGAATTCACAGAAGTCCTCGAACAGAGAGTTAGCCCATGCAGGACCTTCACCCTTTTCATTTGTTGTGTACGGAGTAGAAGGAACAGAACCTGAATAGATAGAAGAACATCCAGTAGCGTTAGCAACCATTTCACGGTCACCGAACAACTGGGAAATCAATTTCACATACGGAGTTTCACCACAACCGGAGCAAGCGCCGGAGAACTCGAACAACGGAGTTGCGAACTGTGAGTTCTTCACGTTAGACTTGATGTCTACCAAGCTCTGTTTAGAGCTTACGTTAGCCACACAGTATGCCCAGTTGTCAGCTTCAGCCAACTGGCCTTCCAGCGGAGCCATAGACAACGCCTTGTTGCCCTTGAAGCCCGGACAGATATCGGCACAGTTACCGCAACCTAAACAGTCGAGAACGTCAACCTGCATACGGAACTTCATGCCCTTCATCGTAGCCGGAGCCTTTACATCCAGCATCGGGAAGTTAGCGCCCTTCTGTTCTTCGTCATTCAGTACGAACGGACGGATAGAAGCGTGAGGACAAACATAAGCACACTGGTTACACTGGATACAGTTTGCTTCATTCCAAACCGGAACAAATGCGGCAACACCGCGTTTTTCGTATTTGGAAGTGCCCTGATACCAAGTACCGTCTTCGATGCCTTTGAAAGCAGAAACCTTCAACAAGTCGCCATCCTGTGCATTGATAGGACGAACCACTTCGTTGATGAACGCCGGATCGTTGTTAACAACAGCGTCATCGTCCGGCAGGTTTGCCCATGCAGGATCAACAGTCAGCTGAGTGTATTCACCACCGCGGTCTACGGCAGCATAGTTCTTGTTTACAACGTCTTCACCCTTCTTACCGTAAGACTTCACGATGAATTTCTTCATCTGTTCGATAGCCAGATCGACAGGAATTACGCCTGTGATACGGAAGAATGCAGACTGGAGGATCGTATTGGTACGATTGCCCAAACCGATTTCCAACGCAATCTGTGTAGCGTTGATATAATAAACAGTAATATTTTTCTGAGCGAAATAGCGTTTTACCTTGTTCGGCAGGTGTTTTGCCAGTTCTTCGCCATTCCATACTGTGTTCAGCAAGAACGTACCGTTTTCACGCAAACCGCGAGTCACATCGTACATACGCAGATAAGCCTGAACGTGGCAAGCAACGAAGTTCGGAGTGTTCACCAAATAGGTAGAACGGATCGGATGATCACCGAAACGCAAGTGAGAACAAGTGAAACCGCCTGATTTCTTAGAGTCGTAAGAGAAATAAGCCTGGCAATATTTATCCGTGTTATCACCGATGATCTTAACCGAGTTCTTGTTAGCACCGACCGTACCGTCAGCACCCAAACCGTAGAACTTAGCTTCGAACATGCCTTCGCCGCCCAAAGCGATTTCTTCTTTCTGAGGAAGAGAAGTGAAAGTCATGTCATCCACGATACCGATCGTGAACTGGTTCTTCGGCATCGGCAATGCCAGGTTTTCATATACGGAAAGAATCTGAGCCGGAGTCGTGTCCTTAGAACCCAGACCATAACGGCCGCCTACGATAACCGGAGCATTTTCCTGGCCATAGAAGCAGTCTTTTACATCCAGATACAGCGGTTCGCCCGTTGCACCCGGTTCTTTTGTACGATCCAGAACAGCAATACGCTTAGCAGTCTTAGGAACAGCTGCCAGGAAGTGTTTAGCCGAGAACGGACGATACAAGTGAACGGATACCAAACCAACTTTTTCACCCTTAGCTGTCAGATAGTCGATAGCTTCGCGTGCAGCTTCCGTAACAGAACCCATTGCGATGATTACGCGTTCTGCATCTTCAGCTCCGTAGTAATCGAACAAACCGTATTTGCGGCCTGTGATCTTGGAAAGTTCGTTCATATATTCTTCTACGATAGCAGGAACTGCTTCATAGTAAGAGTTGCTCGATTCTCTGTGCTGGAAGAAGTGGTCAGGATTTTCAGCCATACCACGTGCAACCGGAGTCTTCGGATTCAAGGCACGTGCGCGGAATTCAGCCAGCGCTTTCTGGTCGATCAGCGGAGCCAAGTCTTCATTTTCCAATGCTTCGATCTTCTGGATTTCGTGTGATGTACGGAAACCGTCGAAGAAGTTCACGAAAGGAACACGGGATTTGATCGTAGAAAGGTGAGCCACACCAGCCAGGTCCATAACTTCCTGTACAGAACCTTCAGCCAACATAGCAAAACCTGTCTGACGGGCAGACATAACGTCCTGGTGGTCGCCAAAGATACACAGTGCGTGTGAAGCCAATGTACGGGCAGATACGTGGAATACGCAAGGCAGCAATTCACCTGCGATCTTGTACATGTTCGGGATCATCAGCAACAGACCCTGAGAAGCTGTGTAAGTCGTAGTCAGCGCACCAGCCTGCAATGAACCGTGAACTGCACCGGCAGCACCGCCTTCAGATTGCATTTCCTGCACCATTACAGTTTCGCCGAAAATATTCTTACGTCCGGCAGCAGCCCATTCATCTACATATTCTGCCATTGTAGATGACGGAGTGATGGGGTAAATAGCCGCAACTTCACTGAACATATAAGAAATATGTGCAGCAGCCTGGTTACCATCACAGGTTAAAAATTTCTTCTGTTTTGTCATAGACTCTTACTATTAGTATTTAAAAATATTTCAATATAAAAAGCCGAAAAGCCAAAGCGGGATCATGTTGCCCTCTCCTACTTCAACCTTATCGATCGCATAATACAAATCAGGGTTGTTCTTCACTTTCATGTTTTCTTCAATCCTGAAATTATAGGTCCCGTTCACCAGGAAATGGGCGTTCTTTCCGCCTTCATTCAGTTTGTTGTCTTTCAACAACTGGTTATAAAAGAATGATTCGCGCACAGACTGCATATTCACTTCCATCGGCCGGATGGGATACATCAGATTGGAGTTGTACATATATACCTTAGACGGCTTCTTGGGAAACGACTCTCCCACCGGATAAAGCATATTCATCAAACGGGCATCAGTCAGGTATTTGATATAGTTCATCACCGTAGCTCTTGACGTTTCTATATCCTTGCTCAACTGGCTTACATTGGGCGTACAAGGGGCACTTATCGCCAGCAAATAAAGCAGTTTCCGCAGTTTTGGCAGATAGCTTTGTTCGATTTGTTTTATGTATAACACGTCTACTTCCAGCATCATATTCATCGTCTTCAACAGGTTCTCCGAGAAATTGCGTTTCTCTAAGAAGAACGGGTAAAAACCATGATGCAGATAATCCTGAAAATATGCCATCGGTTTCCCCACCGAACAGATTCCTTTCGCAATCTCCTGGTGGCCCACCAATATTTCATCAAATGTGTATGCCGGAAAACTATTCCCGGACATCAGGTTAAAAAACTCACGAAATGAAAAACCCCTCAGGTTATAAGAAACCACCTTGCCCGACAGATCCGGATTTTCTTCTTTCAACCGCATCACGGACGAACCGGAAAATATGATCTTCAGATCTGTGAAGTTATCAAAGCAATACCGGAGTTCTTTGGACCATCCCGAATATTTGAATACCTGATCGATCAGCAGCACTTTTCCCCCTTTTGCTCTGAATTCAGAAGCAAAATCGACCAGCGTACGTTCCGTGAAATAAAAATGATTCAGATTGATGTAGAGACACTCCTTATTATCCGCACCAAAATGTTCACGGGCATAATCCAGCAGAAAAGTCGTCTTCCCTACTCCGCGGGAACCTTTTATGCCGATCAACCGGTCGTTCCAGTCGATCTCATCCATCAGTCCTCTGCGAACCGGCGAATACAAGTGCTCTACCAGGTATTTATGTGTTTTAAAGAATGATTCCACTTGGTAATTGAAAATTGAAAATTAAAAATTGAAAATTACCGGCACAAAGATAAGAATCTTTTCTTATTTGCAATGCCGAGATTGCAATTTTATTACAAAAAGATAAAGTTAAAACTAACAAACGGCATTCTCAATTTTCAATTTCCAATGTTCAAACTTCTTATTCAATTACCGTGACCCAACCGTACGTATCAGGTTCGTCACCGTATTGAATAGCACGCAATTTATTGTATAGCTTTTCGCACACAGGACCCGGCTTGCCGTCTTTGGCGATAACATACGATTTATTGATATCCAGGTCGTCGATCTGCGAGATCGGAGCGATAACGGCAGCTGTTCCGCATTCGGCAGCTTCGTCGAATGTAGCGATTTCTTCTACCGGGATCGGACGGCGTTCCACTGTCAGGCCCATATCAGCAGCCAACTGTTGCAAACTCTTGTTCGTAATAGAAGGCAGGATCGAATGAGATTGCGGAGTGATATAACTGTTGCCGCGAATACCGAAGAAGTTAGCCGGACCGCATTCGTCCAGATATTTCTTTTCTTTCGGGTCCAGATACAGAACAGCGGCATAACCCAGTTCGTGAGCTCTTTCACCAGCAACCAAGCTGGCTGCATAGTTACCGCCTACTTTGATCGTACCAGTTCCCTGTGGAGCTGCACGGTCGTATTCGCGCATGATACACACTTTGGAAGGTTTGAAACCGCCTTTGAAATACGGTCCTACCGGAGTAACAAATACCATGAACATATATTCGGGAGCCGGTTTCACGCCCACCTGCGCGCCCAAACCGATCATCAACGGACGGATATACAAGGCTGCGCCGCTTTCATAAGGCGGAACAAAACGTTCGTTCAGCTTCACCACCTTGCGGACCGCTTCCTCGAACATCTCGACGGGCAGTTCAGCCATCTTGATGCCACGGCTGGAAGACTGCATGCGTTTACCGTTCTCGTCCATACGGAACACACGGATCTTGCCGTCTTTCCCCTTGAACGCTTTCAGCCCTTCAAACGACTCCTGTCCATAATGCAGACAAGTAGCCGCCATATGAATATTAATGATTTCGGAAGAACTCACTTCCAGCTCCCCCCATTTACCATCTCGATAGTAACACCTTACATTATAGTCTGTCTTCATATAACCGAATGCCAGATCAGACCAATTCATATTTTCCATATCTTATCGTAATTAGATATTGAACGCAAAGATATTAATAAAACGACAGATCGAAACAAAAAAGCCGCTAAAAGAAAGTCTTCACCTAAACCTATTTGAAAATAGACCGGGATGTATCTGAAATTTCCCCGGCAACTAATCCGATGCCGATAACCGTCGATCATACGGCTTATAATTATCGGCCAACAAGACAATCGGCATTAACACACGAATAAAACCTGTTCATTATTCTGATTATTAGCAATTTATTTAAAGGCCACCGGGTATAGAAGATTTAGATATTAGGAGCGTATCCCTATATTTACTAATTTCGTCCTGTAATAAAAACAGGAAAAAGATAATATTAATCAATAAAACAGAACACAATGAAAGATGCAGAAAAAACAATTGGAGCCATAGCCGACAAACAGTCTATTTCTTTTATCGGCTCGATAGATGCGGAAGGATTTCCGAATATAAAAGCCATGTTACAGCCCCGGAAACGTGAAGGGATTCAAACATTCTATTTTACTACGAATACGTCATCCAGGCGCGTCGCCCAGTACCTGAAAGATAACCATGCCTGCATATACTTCTGCGACAAGCGTTTCTTCCGGGGCGTCATGCTGCGCGGCACAATGGAAGTCCTGACCGACAATGCCAGCAAAGAAATGATCTGGCAAGACGGCGACACAATGTATTATCCGGAGGGAGTAACAGACCCGGATTACTGTGTTTTGCGGTTCACGGCAATTTCCGGAAGGTATTACAGCAACTTTAAATCCGAGGATTTTATAATCTCAGATTGCAGGAACAGGTAGGATTTATTACTTTTGTGGCAAAATATAGCACAATATGAAAGTAATCGATCTGATCAATAATAGCAAGAGCACTGCTTTTTCATTTGAAATACTTCCTCCACTGAAAGGGAACAGCATACAGAAAGTCTATAATGTCATAGACAAACTGATAGAATTCGATCCTAAATACATTAATATAACGTCTCACCACAGCGAATATATTTATAAGACGTTGCCGGACGGCAGCATCCAGAAGGTGAATATCCGCAAACGCCCCGGTTCGGTTGCCATCGCTTCGGCTATCCAGAATAAATATAACATCACGGCTGTGCCTCATATTATATGTAAGGGATTCACGAAGGACGAGACGGAATATGCACTGATCGACCTGAATTTTTTAGGCGTGTACGACCTGTTGCTGCTTCGCGGAGATGTGAAAACAATCGAAGCCGGACAAAACACGGACCTGTATCACGAACATGCAACCGACCTTCAGGAACAAGTGAACAACTTCAATAAAGGTATTGCTCTGGACGGATCGAGATTTGAGGCGAACGAAACTCCGTACTCTTACGGAATGGCTTGCTATCCGGAAAAGCATGAAGAGGCGCCCAATATGGAATCGGATATTTTCTATCTGAAAGAGAAAGTAAAGAACGGGGCGGATTATCTGGTGACACAGATGTTTTTCGACAATGAGAAATATTACTCATTCGTTGACCGTTGCCGTGCGGAAGGCATTACAGTCCCTATTATTCCCGGAATCAAGCCGATCGTATTTAAGAACCAACTGACCGTCCTGCCTAAGATATTCCGTTCGGACATCCCCGAACCGTTCGCAACAGAGCTTCGCAAATGCAAGACTGACGAAGAGGCAAAGGCTGTCGGTGTCGAATGGTGCATCCAGCAATGCAAAGACTTGATTGCGCATGGCGTTCCAAGTCTGCATTTCTATACGATGATGGCTTCGGATAGCGTCTATAAGGTGGCAAAAGAGGTCTATTGAAATACGGAATTCTTTTCATGGGCATAAAACAATATTTCCATGCCCATGAAAATATGTTTCCATGCTCATGAAATATATTCTCAAACAATAGTAATCTCTCCGATCAGCGAACAGTTCAGATGTTCCTTTACTTCGTCCGGTGTCATGCCGTGACCGAACAGGAACATCAGTTTGGCTACCGCACATTCGGTCGTACTGTCGTAACCGCTCACGACACCAGCGTCCAGCAATCTTCGTCCGGTTTCATAGCGATGCATTTCCACGCTCCCGGCCAGGCATTGTGTGACATTGACAATGACAATGCCCCGGTCGACCGCATCTTTCAGCATTTCCAATAGCCAGTCATATCCGGGAGCATTTCCGCTGCCGAACGTCTCCATCACGACACCTTTCAATCCGGGAATATTCAGGATGCTTTCCACCACCAGTGGAGAGATTCCGGGGAAAATCTTCAGAATAGCAATATTCCGGTCCAACAGATAATGAGGTTTCAACGGCTTTCTGGATACCGGATGATAAATCTGGGGAAAATCATATTTAATTGAAATACCGGCATGCGCCAACGGCGGATAATTATAGGAACGGAAAGCATTGAAATTATCGGCATTCGTCTTGCTGGTCCGGTTTCCGCGCAAGAGATCGTTCTCAAAGAAAATACAGACTTCGGGCACCAACGGCATATCATTTTCCCGGGCAGCGGCAATCTCTATTGCTGTAATCAGATTTTCCTTTCCATCCGTACGAAGCATGCCGATCGGAAGCTGCGAACCGGTCAGGATCACCGGTTTGCTCAGGTTCTCGAGCATAAAACTCAGGGCGGATGCAGTAAACGCCATCGTATCAGTCCCATGCAACACGACAAAACCATCATAGTCATGATAGTTTTCCGCGATGATCTGTACAATCTTCATCCATGAATCCGGTCCCATTTCCGAAGAATCCATCGGAGGATTAAACTGGATGGAAGAGACTTTATATCCAAGATTTTTCAGTTCAGGGACGTGTTCTTCCAAATGCTCAAAATTAAAGGCTTCCAAAGAGCCTGTTTCCGGGTTTTCTATCATTCCAATAGTACCGCCTGTATATATAATCAGAATAGAAGCGTCATTTTTGCATACATTCATAATACTGCCAGAGTTTATTTGTTATTCTTCACAACGCAAAGATAAGAACTATCATTTTGAAATCAAAGTAGCAAAACAAAATAATACAAAAGTATAAATCAGACCTACAAAACCAAATAAAACCCAGCAAAATATTACATTTTGTCACAAACCGGAATAATATAAAAAGAAGAGTCATCCAATCGGTAAAAACCTCACCCGGATAAAATCGACAAAAGATCAGAAGTTATGCAACAAAATGAAAAAAAGATTGTTATTGAATAGGGGTTTTTCGAGACATCACCGTCTTACTGGTAAAATTATAATTTTTACGAAGATGAAATACGTTTTGTTTATTGCAATGGATCTGGCTTTATATCCTTTTTTGCTCCTGCTTTTTATTGCGAAAGGCATCAAAGAAAAAATTATTCGTACCTTTGCTCTATCAACTCAATAAGGAGCATACATGTACTTCAAAGATATTATCGGTCAGGAAGATATAAAAAAACGACTTATACAATCGGCGCAAACAGGCGTCGTCCCGCATGCACAACTTTTCACGGAACAGGGCGGTGCAGGCGCTTTTCCTCTTGCATTGGCTTATGCACGCTACCTGAACTGCACGGATCGGACAGAAACGGATTCTTGCGGCCATTGCCCGTCATGTCTGAAGTACAGCGAACTGGCACACCCGGACCTCCACTTCGTGTTTCCGATTATTTCCAAGAAAGAGAAGAAGAAGGAAGTCTGCGACGATTACCTCACCGAATGGCGGGGTTTCCTGAAAGACCGTCCTTATTTCGATATTGACAACTGGCTGGATTATATCGACGCAGGCAATTCGCAGGCATTGATCTATTCGAAGGAAAGCGACGAGATTATCCGCAAGCTAAGCCTCAAAATATATGAAGCGACCTACCGGATCTTGCTGGTCTGGCTACCTGAAAAACTGCATCCGACCTGTGCCAACAAGCTCTTGAAAATCATTGAGGAACCGCCGCAGAACACAGTTATCCTGATGGTATCGGAACTTCCCGACCTGGTTTTAGGAACGATTCTTTCGCGTGCACAGCGTATCAATGTGCGGGGCATTCAACCGGAAGACATCACAACCGCTATGATCTCCCGCTTCGGGTTGGCTCCCGAAGATGCCAAGCATGTCGCCCACCTGGCAAACGGCAGCTACCTGAAAGCAGTCGAAGCAATCAGCTTAGGGGAAGAGAACAAGTTCTATCTGGAACAATTCAAAGGTATGATGCGTAACTCCTGGGCACGGAATGTCAGGGGCATGAAAGATATGGCGGACGTATTGGCAAGCATCGGCCGCGAACGGCAAAAAAACTTCCTGGCTTACTGCCAACATCTGATACGCGAGAATTTCATGTACCGTTTCCAATCGCCGGAACTTAATTATATGAATCTGGACGAAGCCGGTTTCGCCGTGAAGTTCGCTCCTTTTATCAATGAGCGGAATGTAATCGACATCATGGACGAATTGGCAAAAGCAGAACGCCATGTGACACAGAACGTAAATGCAAAAATGGTCTTCTTCGACCTCTCCTTGCGACTGACAGTGCTGATCAAACGGTAATCTTTTGTTTCACGACTGTGACATGAATAGCGGGTAGGTATCGAAGGGGCACACATCCCGCATCATTCATTCTATCTGCCGGGTTATTCATTCCTTTACGGCACTATAAACCCATGAAGTACTGCATTTGTTGATATGTGAATCATCGACATTCGTTCGAGTGAATACAAAGAAGGGATTGTACAAT
This sequence comes from Parabacteroides sp. AF48-14, assembly GCF_003477465.1. NCBI lineage: Bacteria > Pseudomonadati > Bacteroidota > Bacteroidia > Bacteroidales > Tannerellaceae > Parabacteroides > Parabacteroides sp. AF48-14. The sequence goes on along the minus strand of NZ_QUDI01000012.1, from coordinate 72,424 downwards.
ATAATGTAACTATATCCGTTATTATTGGTAACGTTGTCGATTCAAATGAAATTCTTATGAAATCAAAATTACTGCTGGTACTTTCCCTGTCATTCTACCTGTTTAGTTGTAACGGGCAGAACTCCCATATTCCGGCTGCCGTCACGTCGGCTGCTCCGGTAAAAATCAACCGTTTCGACAAAGAGCTTTTTAAGCTGGTCGATACAGGCGACTCAACCCGACAAGCAGAAATCACCGGCGGATATCCCCAAATGCTCGACGTCCTCGGAAAAGGCATCCTGAATATGAAATCGCCGGCAATGCCCGGATTCTTCGATAAGCTGACAAACTACTATTCCGAACCGACGCTGAAAAGCCTGTATGCCGATGCCATCCGCCAATATGACGACGTATCACAGATCGAACAACAATTAGGCAACGGTTTCGCATGGCTGAAAGCTTGTTTCCCATCCATGCAGATTCCGGCTATTTATATGCACGTTTCCGGTTTTAACCAGAATGTATTGGTCGGCGACAGCCTGCTATCTATCTCAATCGATAAATACTTAGGCGAAGAATACCCTCTCTATCAGGAGTTCTTCTACGATTTCCAACGCCGCCTCATGACGCCCGAACATATCGTTCCCGACTATCTGGCCGGTTGGTTGATGTCCGAATATCCGTTTGAAGGAAAAGAGAATGTGCTGCTGGACCGCATGGTTTATGAAGGAAAAATAAAATACCTGATCCACCAGGCATTCCCCGAACTGACGCCCGAACAGCTAATGGGTTACACCGGGGCTTCCTATAACTGGTGCAAGGAAAACGAAGCCAACCTGTGGAAAGCAATCATAGAACGCAAACACCTCTACACTCCCGACCAGATGACGACTGCCAAATATTTCGAAAGTACGCCCTGCGTGTTCCTCTCCAGCGACGCTCCGGGAAACATCGGCAGTTGGATCGGTTGGCAGATTGTTGACAAATATATGAAGGAAACGGATGCTACGCCCGAAGCTCTGATGCAGAACAACGACAGCCAAGCCATCCTGACAGCTTCAAAATACAAACCCTGAAAGGAAACGGCAAATCAGATAAAAAAGAAAACCGTCCTATTCTCGCGAACGGGACGGATAACCTAATCTAACTTAATTCTAATACCATGAAAAACACTATGTCTTAATAACAGGTCCGGAATTAAAAAGTTTAATGGAGCGGTTTATTTGTATTTCTTTCACAAAATAAAGATCATGCGAGATCAACAGCACCGTTCCTCTATAACTCTTTATAGCCGCTGTTATTATCTCAACACTCCGAATATCCAGATTGTTCGTCGGTTCGTCTAAAATAAACAGATCCGGTGTATTATTGCCAATCATCAGGCAGCAGAACAGCAGGCGTATCTTCTCTCCCCCACTCAGACAGGCGCAAGGTTTATCCCACGTCCCGTAAGGAAACAGATAACGGTTCAGGATCGATTTCAGTTCATGCTCCGCCTTATGTCCGGTATTGAAGCGTTCCGTCTGTTCAAAGACAGTCAGGGCGGGATCGATCACAGAACATTCCTGGTCGATATAAAGATAACTGAAATCAGCCCGCGTGATTACTCCGGACACCGGCTGCAATTCACCCAGTAAAAGCCTGACCAGAGTAGTTTTCCCGCTCCCGTTATTCCCGGTAATATGAACGCGGTCTCCACTCCTGATCCGAAAATCCAGCGGCGACGGCCACAGGCAAGAGGAAGAATAGCCGAAGTTGACCTGTTCGGCAGTTATCAGTATCTTGCCGGTGTGTAAGGCGGAAGAATTAAAGTTCGTCTGAAGCGCCCGCATATCAGGGATTGTGTTCTGGAGTTCCGCAACCGAACTTTGCAGGGAAACGATCTTCTCCTCGTGGACATCATTCAGCCGGACAGTACTCTTCTCTGCTTTATCTTTCAGCGTATTGACAGCCATCCGCGAAATTCCCTTTTTAAAACTCGTCTTATCGCTATGGGCATTCGCTTTATTCTTCCGTTCCAACGTTTCACGGGCCATTTTGCGAGCCAGGCGCAACTCTTTTTCCTTTTCATCCAACTGGTTCTGCAAGGCTGTCAAAGCCAGCTCCTTCTGCTCCTTATAGAAATCATAATTGCCGCCGTAGAGAGTAACGCCGTTCCTTTCCAGTTCACAGATGCCTGGTAAAAGGTTCAGCAACGTCCGGTCATGGCTGACAATCAACAGGGTCGAACGCCCGGTCCGGACCATTTCATAGAGTTTGTCCCGACTGGATATATCCAGATGGTTCGTCGGTTCGTCCATCAGGATTATTTCCGGTGTATGAACCGAAATGCCGGAAAGGAACACCTTTGTCTTTTCCCCTCCGCTCAACGAATGCATCGGTTGGGATAATTGCAGATGTTCCAAATCCCAGAAAGCAAGAGCCGAGAGGCAACGTTCCTCCACACTCCAATCGTCATTCAGACGGGTAAAATTTTCCACCGAAGCGTCGCCCGCAAGAATAGCATGAAGTGCCTTTATCGGTCCGTCCACCCGCAAAGCCTCCGCCACCGTCAGGTGGTCGAACTGCCCGAAATGTTGCGGGACGTAATAAGGCCGGGAAGTACATACAACCTCTCCTGAGGAGGGTTTCAGGCTTCCTTCGAGAATACGCAGTAAGGTCGATTTACCGGAACCATTATTGCCGACCAGCGCCAAACGCTGTCCTTTATTAACTGTTAAATTGATGTTCTGAAAAAGTGGTTCTTTGTCGGCATGAACATAGCATAGCTGATGTACGGATATGCACATAGTTTTCTTTGGATTAAGAAATTAAAACTAAAAGGATAATTCACAAACGTGCCGGAGAGTGGCACTGGGGGAAAGGCCGGACTAAACAATGGACAATTGAAAATGGACAATTGACAATTACATCGATAAAGTGTTTATGTCGAAAACCGGCTTACTTGGATATTTTCATCGGAATACTTATATAATTTATGACCGCAAAGATACACGTTTTTCCGATATAACCACTTATTTGACAAAACAAATCCGTATCAACAGAAAATTGCCTTCAAAGACAACTTTGTTCCTTTACAAACAGTTATATATACGTATAATATAAAATTTAAAAGCTATGGGGTTCTTATGGTACATTCTTATAGGGATAGTAGCCGGTTTTCTTGCCGGTAAAATAATGCGGGGCGGTGGCTTCGGAGTGATAATCAATTTGATTTTAGGAATAATAGGCGGCGTTTTGGGCGGCTGGGTATTCGGTCTGTTCGGAATTGCTGCTTCCGGCATAATCGGCAGCCTGATTACGGCTACAGTCGGAGCGATTCTGGTATTATGGATTGCTTCTTTGTTCAACAAATCATAAAAACAATATCCGGATTTTACGGATTTCGCGGACTCGATCAATAAATGATCATGTTAATCCGTGAAATCCGTATTTTTATTTACTTCAATATCACTAATACTCCGACCGGTCCATGTGCACCAAACACAAGCGCCTGTTCGATATCGGCAGTCTTGGAAGGACCGGAGATGAAGGCTCCAAAATCATAGGTCATACCTTCCGTCCGTTTGTAGGCTTCATGCATATTATTCACGATCGCCTCTCTATCGATCAGCATAACCAGGCTGTTGGAAATGAAATACAGAGCCTTATGTTTCACCTGACGGGTGATCCAAACAGCCCCGTTTTCAGCTACACCGAAATGGCCTTCCACGATGGCAAGATCGGTGTTGTTCAACTCACGAGGGTCGACAAGGTCGTCGGGATTAAAGGTCGCACAGGTGATATCGGGCAGGTTAGACGCAATACGGACAGCATCCGGAAAATGCTGGCGGATGATGTCGTTAACGTCTTCACCGGTCTGCAAAAGAACGGCTTTTCCTCCAGCAGCTTGCAGGGCGTCGGCGAATTGGGCGATTTTATCTTCGTAAACGATCGCATCCAGTGTCAGGTCGGGCATATCGTAGCGTTTGCCGGTGTGACTGCGGATTGCGGATAATATGTCGTTTTTACTACTCATTGTTGTCGTTATTTTATCTTGTTGTTTTTCCACATATCATTGAAAGACTGTTTGGCGAAGGTGGGCAGCTCGCGGCCTTTACCCCACGCATTCAGACCATTGTAGATCATAAAACGAGGCATCTTGTTCACTAACGGGGCAAACCGCAAAGCGGTGTTGAACAGTTTCGGGCGTTCCATCAGGAACTTCATGCCGCCGGACATAATCTTCTTCTCCGTACTCGCCTTCCCTATCCTGTCCAGATCCTGACGCCAGCGGTAGATCTGTTCGCCGAGGTCTATCTTGACCGGACAGACATTGGAACAGGAGAGACAAAGCGAGCAGGCGGACACATTGTCCGAATACTTCACCGGGTCTTTCAACATTCCCAGGTTGATACCGACCGGACCGGGTATAAAATAGGTATAGGAATAACCGCCCGTGCGGCGATAAACCGGACACGTATTCATGCATTCTCCACACCGGATGCAGTTGAGCATGTGGATATGGTCGGGGCGTGCCAGGATGTCGCTACGGCCGTTATCGACAATGATAATATGAAATTCGCCGCCCTCCTTCGGTTTGCAGTAATGGGAAGTATAGGATGTGACCGGCTGTCCCGTACCGGAACGTGCCAGCAAGCGGGTGAAGACGCCCAATGCCTCCCGGGAAGGGACAATCTTTTCCATTCCGGACGTTGCGATATGGACTTTCGGGAAGGATGTTCCCATATCGGCATTTCCCTCGTTGGTGCAGACCACGATCTCGCCGGTCGAAGCCACTGCAAAGTTAGCCCCCGTCATCGCAACATCGGCGGTCAGGAACTTTTCACGCATGTTCTTCCGCACAGCATGTGTCAGATAGGTCGGGTCGGAATTGCCTTTTTCCGTACCCAGTACGCGCTCCATCATCTCGCCGACTTCCTGGCGTTTGATGTGGATGGCCGGCATCACGATATGGCTGGGATGGAGATGCATCCATTGCAGGATACGCTCGCCCAGGTCGCTTTCGATGATGTCATAGCCCTGCTCCTGCAGAAATTCGTTCATGCCGCATTCTTCCGTCAGCATGGATTTGCTCTTAATCAGCGTATGGGCATCGTGTTGGCGGAGGATTTCCTGCACGATGGCGTTATGTTCTGCCGCATCTTTCGCCCAATGGACAATGGCTCCGTTGGCAAGGGCATTCTTTTCGAACTCCTCGAGCAGCGTGTCCAGGTGGCTGTTCGAATAGAGTTTGATGTCTGAGGCCAGTTCGCGCAAGCGTTCCCATTCGGGAATCGAATGGCTCATTTTATCCCGTTTGGCACGTACCATCCAGAGGGTTTCGTCGTGCCAGGCTTCCTGTTTGCGGTTCGCGATGAAGCGGGCAGCCGCTTTTGAATGTTTCGTGCTCATAATCCGGAGGCTAATATTTCAACAATATGAATCGTTTTGACAGGAAGATTGTCGCGCTTGATCACGCCTTCCATATGCATCAGGCAAGAGCTGTCGGCGCCGGTGATGTATTCGGCCCCCGTGCTCATGTGGTCTTTCACCTTGTCCTGTCCCATGCAGACGGAGACTTCCGGTTCTTCGACGGCAAACATACCGCCGAAACCACAACACTCGTCTATGCGTTTCGGCTCGAATATCTCGATGCCCCGCACCAGAGAAAGGAGGTCGCGCAGCTTGGAGTAATACGGGATATTACGCTCGCTGGGAGAAGAGAGGTGCAACTCGCGCACACCGTGGCAGCTATTATGAATGCTCACCTTATGGGGAAACTCGGCTTTCAGTTCTTTCACCTTCACGACATCGTGCAAGAACTCGCAGATATCATATATCTTCTTGCTGTTCATACACACATGTCCGGCTTTCTCGAGGATGCCAGGATGGTTTTCCTTGACGAAAGCCACACAACTGGCGGAAGGGCCTACCACATAATCGTATTTGCTGAACAACTCCTCCATCCGGACAGCCAACCCCAACGATTCATGCTCGAAACCGGCGTTCGCCATCGGCTGGCCGCAGCAAGTCTGATCCAGCGGATAGTCCACATCCAACCCGAGACTTTTCAGTAGTTTATAAGAAGCAACACCAACTTCCGGGTATACCGCATTGATATAACAGGGGATAAATAATCCTATCTTCATATTGGTTTATTTTATAATACTACAAAGATAACGATGTTACTTTTCTCTTGAAAGAAAAGTAACCAAAGTTCAAGGCTTAACCTGCTTCGCTACTCCGTTCCCTCCGTTCGCTGTCGCGTCGTAAGGGTCGTTCGCGAACGACCCCTACAGCAGACGCTCCTATCGCTCACTGCGGTCTCTGCGCTTAACGCTCACCAGTTTAGGCCGGAAATAGGGAGCTCCGCTCCCTATTGGGATTGCCGATACCGCCTACTTCTTTGCGGCCCCGCGTCAAGCGCGGGGACAAGGATGGCTTCCTCATTCCCGCACTCGATGCGGGATCGCAAAGGAACAGGCGGTGTCGGCAATCCCAAAAGAAAGCGGAGCTTTCTCGGAAAGGCCTAAGCGGGCGGGCGTAAAGCGGAGGGTAAAGGCGAAGCGGCAGGAGCCTGCGCTGTCTGAGCGAAGCGAGTTTCGCAGGCGACAGCGTAGCCTTTGCCCGGAGTAGCCCGAACGGTTAAGCCTTGATCTTGTTGTACTTTTGGATCAAGCCAAAAGTAACGTTATTTATACTCTTGCCAACTCTTAATCTGTATATCATCCAGACTCAGCGTGCAGAACGCCTCGATAAAAGCGCTTGCCAAGCGGGCATTCGTGATCAGCGGGATGTTCAGGTCGATAGCGGCACGGCGGATTTTATAGCCGTTGTCCAGCTCGCCGGCCGAGAGGTCGCGCGGGATGTTGACAACCATGTCGATCTTCTTTTCGTGCAGCATGTCGAGTGCCTGCGGTTGTTTGTCCGCTTCGCTCGGCCAGAACACCTGCGTGTTAGAGATGCCGTTCTCTTCGAGGAAGCGGTGTGTGCCGCCTGTCGCGTAAAGGGTGTAGCCTTTTTCGGCCAACATCCGGGCAGCGTCCAGCATGGCCACTTTCTGTTTCGGTGTTCCGGTAGAGAGCAGGATACTCTTTTCCGGAATGCGGAGACCGACGGAAAGCATACTCTTCAGGACTGCTTCGGAGAGGTCATCGCCGATACAGCCTACTTCGCCCGTCGAAGCCATATCGACACCCAGAACCGGGTCGGCCTTCTGCAAGCGGTTGAAGGAGAACTGGGAGGCCTTGATGCCCACATAATCCAGGTCGAACTCATTCTTGCTCGGTTTTTCGACAGGCAGGCCCAGCATGATACGGGTAGCCAGTTCGATCAGGTTTATCTTCAACACCTTGCTCACAAACGGGAAGGAGCGACTCGCACGGAGGTTACACTCGATCACCTTTATTTCGTTACCTTTAGCCAGATACTGGATATTGAACGGACCGGAGATGTTCAACTCTTTCGCAATCTGACGGCTGATCCGTTTGATACGGCGCACGGTTTCGACATACAGCTTCTGCGACGGGAACTGGATAGTCGCATCACCCGAGTGCACCCCGGCAAACTCGATATGCTCGGAGATCGCATACATCACGATCTCGCCCTTATCGGCCACCGCATCCATTTCCACCTCTTTAGCATGTTCGATAAACTGGCTGACCACGACCGGATGTTTCTTCGACACGTTAGCCGCCAGTTGCAGGAAGCGTTCCAACTCTTCCTGATTGGAGCAGACGTTCATCGCCGCACCGCTCAGCACGTAGCTCGGACGAACCAAAACCGGGAAACCTACTTCGGCCACAAAGTCGTTGATATCGTCCATCGAGGAAAGCTCTTTCCAGCGCGGCTGGTCCACACCGATGCGGTCCAGCATGGCGGAGAACTTCTCACGGTCTTCGGCATTGTCGATGCTCTTGGCCGACGTCCCTAAAATGTTGACATACTGCTCGTCGAGACGCATAGCCAGGTTATTCGGAATCTGGCCGCCCGTAGAGACGATCACGCCGTGCGGATTCTCCAGTTCGAGGATATCCATGACACGCTCGAAGGTCAGCTCGTCGAAATAAAGGCGGTCGCACATATCGTAGTCGGTCGAAACCGTTTCAGGATTATAGTTGATCATCACCGAACGCCAGCCCTCCTTGCGGATCGTGTTCAGCGCCTGCACGCCACACCAGTCGAACTCTACCGAGCTGCCGATACGGTAAGCACCCGACCCTAAGACGACAATGGAACGGTGGTCGCCTACATACTGGACATCGTTTTCCGTCCCGCTGTAGGTCAGATACAGATAGTTGGTCTGTGCCGGATATTCGGCTGCCAGCGTATCGATCTGCTTCACCACCGGAACAATGCCATGCGCCTTACGGAACTGGCGAACCAGCATCATGCCCTTCTCGATATCTTCTTCGAGGCCGAAAGCGCGGGCAATCTGGAAGTCGGAGAATCCCTGCTGCTTCGCCATGCGAAGCAATGGACAATGGACAATGGACAATGGACAATTAGAGTCCTTCTCTTCTTTCTTAATTGTCAATTGTCCATTGTCAATTGTCAATTTGTGAAGCTCCTTGGAGGTCTGCATGATGCCATAAAGCTTTTGCAGGAACCAGCGGTCTATCTTGGTCAGTTCATGTATCTGGTCGACCGTATATCCGGCGCGGAACGCTTTGGAGATAGCGAAGACACGCCGGTCGGTCGGCTCGTGAAGCGCCTTGTCGATGTCTTCAATCACTAACTCTTTGTTTTCCACGAAACCGTGCATACCCTGCCCGATCATACGCAGGCCTTTCTGGATAGCCTCTTCGAAGGTACGACCGATAGCCATTACCTCGCCGACGGATTTCATGCTCGAGCCTAATTCACGGGCTACGCCGTGGAACTTGCCTAAGTCCCAGCGCGGAATCTTGCAAACTACGTAGTCGAGAGCTGGTTCGAAGAATGCACTCGTCGTCTTCGTCACCGAGTTCTTCAGGTCGAACAGGCCGTAACCTAACCCTAACTTGGCAGCGACAAAGGCAAGCGGATAACCTGTCGCTTTCGATGCTAATGCGGAAGAACGGCTCAGGCGGGCGTTCACCTCGATCACGCGGTAGTCCTCGCTTTCGGGGTCGAAAGCATACTGCACGTTACATTCACCCACGATACCGATATGGCGGATGATGCGGATAGCTAACTCGCGCAGTTTATGATATTCGCTGTTGGTCAGCGTTTGCGACGGGGCGATGACGATACTTTCACCGGTATGGATGCCTAACGGGTCGAAGTTTTCCATATTACAAACCGTGATACAGTTGTCGAAACGGTCGCGTACCACTTCATACTCCACTTCCTTCCAACCTTTCAGGCTCTTCTCGACCAACACCTGGGGCGAGAAAGAGAAGGCTTTTTCAACCAGCACATCCAGTTCCGCCTCGTTGTCGCAGAAGCCGGAACCCAGACCGCCCAGCGCGTATGCAGCGCGGACAATCACCGGATAGCCCAACTCGGCTGCTGCACGACGGGCATCCGCCGCATTCTCCACCGCCTCGCTCTTGATGGTCTTCACGCCAATCTCGTCGAGCTTGTGGACAAACAACTCACGGTCTTCCGTGTCCATAATGGCCTGCACCGGAGTACCGAGCACACGGACGTTATATTTTTCCAACACGCCACTCTGGTAGAGCGCAACGCCGCAGTTCAACGCCGTCTGTCCGCCGAACGCTAACAGGATACCTTCGGGACGTTCCTTGGCAATCACCTTCTCGACGAAGAACGGGGTGACGGGCAGGAAATAGACCGTGTCTGCCACGCCTTCCGAGGTCTGCACCGTCGCGATGTTCGGGTTGATAAGCACTGTCTCGATGCCTTCTTCCTTAATGGCCTTCAACGCCTGGCTGCCTGAATAATCAAACTCGCCCGCTTCCCCTATCTTGAGGGCTCCGGAACCGAGTACCAGGACTTTCTTTATATCTTCTTTCATTGTTATTCGTATTAATCTTAAAAATCAGGTTAAAGCAACGCTACAAACTTATCGAAGATGAACTCCGTATCCGTCGGTCCGCTGCATGCTTCGGGGTGGAACTGGGAAGAGAAGAAAGGCTTCGTCTTATGCTTGATACCTTCGTTCGTCCCGTCGTTCATATTGATAAAGAGCGGCTCCCAGTCTGCGCCCAATGTATCGTTGTCTACAGCATAACCATGATTCTGGCTGGTGATGAAGCACTTCTCCGTCCCGACCATGCGCACCGGCTGGTTATGGCTGCGATGACCGTATTTCAGTTTATAGATAGAGGCGCCGCCTGCTTTGGCAAGCAACTGGTTTCCCATGCAGATGCCGCAGATCGGTTTGTCTCCGGCAAGTGCCTTGCGGATATGCTGGACAGCCACATCGCAGGTATCCGGGTCGCCGGGACCGTTCGAGATGAAAAGCCCGTCGTATTCCAGCGTATTGAAGTCGTAGTCCCAAGGGACGCGAACAACAGTCACATTCCGTTTCAGCAGGCAGCGTATGATATTCGCTTTCACGCCACAGTCAAGAAGCACAACGCGCTTTAGTTGAGAGTTGAAAGGTGAAAGTTGAAAGTTATCAGAGCCTATAGGGTAAGTGGTAGAGGTGCCGTCGGGCCGGTAGACGATGATATCTTTGCAAGAAACACGGTCGACGTAGTTGATGCTTCCGTAATCCGGCATTTCACTTTCATCTTTCACCTTTCCACTTTCCACTTCGTTATCGGCATCGCTGATAACGATGCGTCCCATCATTACCCCATGCTCGCGTATCTTTTTTGTCAATGCACGGGTGTCTATGCCCGTAATTCCGGGAATCATTTCCCGCTTCAGCCAGTCACTCAGGCTTTCCACAGCATTCCAGTGGCTATATTCTTCGCTATAGTCACTCACAATAATTGCCTCCGCATGGATTTTCTCACTTTCCATAAACGTAGGCAGATCATTCTCTTCGATAGAGAAAGGAGGTACTCCGTAGTTTCCGACCAACGGATAGGTCAGCACCATCAACTGACCGGCGTACGAAGGATCGGTAAGGCTTTCCGGATAACCGGTCATGGCAGTATTGAACACCACTTCGCCGGCTACCGCCTTATCGTAACCAAAAGAGAAGCCGTGGAACTCGCTTCCGTCATCCAAAACCAATGTCGCTGTTTTTCTAACTTGCATATTTCTTTTAATTGACTAAATATTCTTCTTCCATATAATGAATAAACGCTTCGTTCACCATGCGCGTGCCGCCCGGTGTCGGATAATCTCCCGAGAAATACCAGTCTCCCGGATGATTCGGGCAAGATGCGTGCAGGCCTTCGAGCGTCTGGTAGACGATCTCCACTTTCGCCCGTGTACCGGCCGGAGTAAGCAGTTCCACCATCTTGGCGGAAATCTCTTCGTCGGTGAAAGGCGCATATATTTCCTTGACATAATTCACAATCGTTCCGTCCTGCCCGGCCTGTTGCTTCTTCGCCTTGCGGTAGGCATCCAGCAGAATGTTTTCCATACCCCGGTCTTTCAGCAGGGCAACAGCAGCCTTGAAAGCGATGAACTCGTTCATACGCGACATGTCGATGCCGTAATAGTCCGGATAACGCACCTGCGGCGAGGACGAGACAATCACGATTTTCTTCGGATGCAGACGATCCAGGATTCCGATGATACTTTGCCGGAGGGTCGTCCCGCGCACAATACTGTCGTCTATCACGACCAGGTTGTCCACATCGGGCACGATGCTGCCGTAAGTAATATCATACACATGGGTTGCCAAATCGTTGCGGCTGTTGCCTTCGGCGATAAAAGTACGCAATTTTATATCCTTAATCGCCACTTTCTCGCACCGGACGCGCATGGAAAGTATCTGTTCCAGTTCTTTTTCCAGCAACAGGTGGCTGCGGTCGGCGATCCATTCCTTCTTGACCTTGTTCAGGTATTCGTTCAATCCCTCCTGCATACCGAAATAGGCCACCTCGGCCGTGTTGGGGATGAAAGAGAAGACAGTATGGTTCAGATCGTTGTCCACCGATTTCAGAATGGCCGGAACCAGGTTTTCACCCAAGCGTTTGCGCTCTTTGTAAATATCCACATCGCTACCCCGGGAGAAGTAGATGCGCTCAAACGAGCAGGCTTTATTCTCTTTCGGCTCCACGATCTGCGACGTGCGCCATTCGCCTTTCTTGTTGATAAAGAGGGCTTCTCCCCTTTGCAGTTCGCGGATATCTTCCGCATGTACGTTCATGGCTGTCTGGATAACCGGACGCTCACTGGCCAGAATCACAATCTCGTCGTCGGCATAATAGAAAGCCGGACGGATGCCCCAGGGATCGCGAACGCTGAAGGACTCCCCGCTTCCGGTCAGCCCGCAGATCACGTAACCGCCGTCCCACTGCGGTGCGCAACGTTTCAGGACATTCGCCAGATCCACATTCGCCTCGATTGCGTTTGTAATATCCATGCCCGTCAATCCCTCGGCCTCGTATTTCTGATACAGACGTTCTACCTCGCGATCCAGGCGGTGTCCCACCTGCTCGAGCATGATAAAGGTGTCGGCATAGGCGCGCGGGTGCTGACCGATGGCTGTTATCTCTTCGAAAATATGTTGAACGTTGGTAAGATTGAAATTACCGCAAAGAGCGAGGTTCTTGGCTCTCCAGTTGTTGCGGCGTAAAAAAGGATGGACGTAGGAAATACCGGATTTACCGGTTGTACTGTAACGCAGGTGTCCCATATAAAGTTCTCCTGCAAAAGGAAGGTCTGTCTTAGCAAAAAACGGATCGTTCAGCTTACCGGGTGGTAAATCTTTGTAATGTTGATGAACGTCAGCGAATATTTCGGTAATAGCTCCGGTTCCTAATGCTCTTTCCCGAAACATATATTCTTCACCGGGGCTGGCTTCTAACTTAACGCAGGCTAAACCGGCTCCCTCCTGACCGCGGTTATGCTGCTTTTCCATCAACAAATAGAGCTTATTGAGCCCATACATCCAGGTACCATACTTCTGATGATAATATTCCAAAGGCTTTAGTAACCGGACCATGGCGACTCCACACTCGTGTTTAAGTACTTCCATTTGGTTCTAACTTGTTTTTATTTTGCGTGCAAAGATACTTACATTATATTACATATTATTCATACAATCGCAATTTATTTGACACATTAATAGAAATAATCATTTTATCCGCCATTTAGTTAAATTATTATATAAAACGATGCCGTTTCGGCAAACCTTTCAAAAACAAAGGAAAAGCCCTTTTCGTCCTTACAATCCGTGCAAAAGGAAAGGGCTTTTATTATATAATCATAATCAGGACGAATTTGTTCAGACGTATCCGTCCGACCAGATGCAGATAGTTCACTTTTTCTTATAAACGAAATGCGGCATATCCACACCCCGATAGTGCTTGACGAAAGTTGCGACTTTCTCCATCCCGTTACGTTGTGCCACTTTTTGGGAAGCGATATTCGTATCCCGGATGATAGAATAAACTTCGTTGAAACCAAGCGCATGAAAGGCATATTCCCGGCAAGCGATAGCCGCTTCGGTGGCAAAGCCTTTATGCCAAAACTCTTTCCGGAACAGATAGCCGACTTCGGCAATTTGTTTTCCGTCAAATTCTTGATAAGTAATGCCGCATTGCCCGATCAATTCGTTACTGCTTTTCTCCACCACGCCCCATAAGCCGAAACCGTCATGCCGATAGCGCCTGAACTGTTTATCCAGCCACTCCTGTACTTCCTGATCGCTGAAGGGCCCTTCGTAAGCGTACATAACTTCACTATCCTGTAACAACTTGCATACCTCATCAAAATCGTCCTGTACCAGCGTTCTCAATATTAACCGCTCAGTTTCCAGTATCTTCATTTTACATTTACCTTAATGCCACTCCATCCTTGAATGCATTCCCTACTTTTTCACCGATTACAAGATAGTCGTTATGTACCGGATCAAAAGTGATAGGACGTAGCTTGGCTGGATCGATCTTACCTTTTTCATCCAACACAGATTCATCCGCCGAAACATTGATGATGCGGCCCACAAGGTGGCAGGTTTCGGAATCATACGATATGAGTTCACACTCAATGGCCATCGGCAGTTCGTCAATGAGCGGAGCATTTACAAATTCGGACTTCGTAGCATGAAAACCGGCTTTGGCAAACTTATCCGGCTCTTTGTTTCCGGAAACAATACCTACATAATCACAGGCAGCCAATTGTTCTACCGTACCCATACTCACAGTGAAAGCTTTTGTAGCAAGCAGATTTTTCACGGTCTTGTGACCGGCACTCAGGCACAGGTTTATCTGGTCATCCAAGTCAATACCTCCCCATGCGGCATTCATGGCATCAGGCGTTCCTTCCTCATCATAAGTCGCAACGATAAACACGGGTTGAGGATAGCTCCACGGTTTTGCTCCAAAATTCTTTCTCATCTTGATTATTTTTTAATTCTATAAATATGATTAGTTACAAAAATAGCGATTCTAATCCATATATAAAACAGATAGGCATAGTCAGATTCAAAGTCCATTTCTAAATAATAATTGTTCAAGAGGGGGGCTTATTGTATAAAACGTATTTTCCAGGCTCAAAAGGCATCCAAAATTAAACAAATGTTAATCCACTTTTTCGGCGTCAAAAAGGGACTTTTTCCTCTTTTTTGAGCGTTTCCAGCCATTACGACCGTCCTCTTTGCCATCGCGACCGTGCTAATGTGTAGTGCACTCGGCACCTCGCGAAGATTAGCACGGTCGTAATGGCGATTTGGACGGTCGTAATTGAAAAGAGGACCGTCTAAAGGGCAAAAAAGCACCTGAATTTCCTTGCGATATTTGGAACGCCGTCCGTTTTATTTTCAAATATTCGATTCTCCGGGAGTTAAGCTTTATCACTTTGTCGGTCTTTCCGGTTTCCGGTAATCAAATTGTACGCTTTTTGGAATGAGCTCGGCACCTCTTTTTATAGAGTGTCAACCGGAAGGGTTAAAACCGTGAAAAAAGTCAGTTCAAAATCGATCAAGATTTCGGATGAAATAGAAAAACGGCCTCAAAAGGGGGTTATTGTATATCTTGACAATTTATCCATCGTATTATGAATACAAAATCGACACCGTCGTGCGTTGAAAATCTGTAAAATTGGTAGTTCAATCCGTAATTTGTCTAACGCCGGAACAGTTGAGCTGCACTACCTTTGTTCACATCATTAATTAAAGAATAAACGACATGAGGAAGATACAAACAATCGCTATTCTGATGTTCCTGACGTTTACGAATGTCATGGCGTCGGGAATAATTACGGTACATAACATAAAATCAACAGATATGGATACATTGGAATTAACGCAGAAATGGGACAAGACATTCCCGCAGAGTGACAAAGTGGAACATTCGAAAATTACGTTTCACAACCGCTACGGCATTACGCTTGCCGCAGACCTGTATAAACCGAAAAATACGCAAGGACATCTGGCGGCCATCGCAGTCAGCGGCCCTTACGGAGCAGTAAAAGAGCAGGTGTCGGGCCGCTACGCCCAAACCCTTGCCGAGCGTGGTTTTCTGACCCTTGCATTCGACCCTTCGTTCTATGGAGAGAGCGGCGGTACACCCCGTTACCTGACCTCACCCGAAATCAGCACGGAAGATTTCAGTGCGGCAGTCGATTACCTGATTACCCGCAATGATGTAGATCCACAGCATATCGGCATCCTTGGTATCTGCGGATGGGGAGGATTCGCTCTCAATGCTGCGGCCAACGACCCGCGCATCAAGCTACGGTAACATCCACCATGTACGACATGAGCCGCGTGAATGCCAACGGATATTTCGATGCCATGAGTGCAGACGACCGATACAAGCTGCGCGAACAGCTCAATGCCCAGCGCACCGAAGATTATCGCAACGACAGTTACGAGCTCAACGGCGGTGTGGTCGATCCTGTTCCCGAAGATGCCCCGCTCTTTGTCCGTCAATACCACGACTATTATAAAACTGCAAGAGGCTATCATCGTCGTTCGCCCAACTCCAACAAAGGAATCAGCAATATCAGTTCCTTAGCGTTCATCAATATGCCGCTCCTCTCCTATATCAGTGAAATACGCAGCGCTGTCCTGATGATACACGGAGCCGAAGCCCATTCTCGCTATTTCAGCGAAGATGCCTACAAACGATTGACGGGCGACAATAAAGAGCTTCTGATTATCCCCGGAGCCAATCACGTCGATCTGTACGACAACCTCGATGTGATACCTTTCGACAAGATAGACGGGTTCTTCAAGAAAGCCCTGAAAGAAAAATAAATCCTGAACTTCTGAACAAAACACATCGAGCCCCGCAGTAAATACGCTGCGGGGCTTTGCTTTTATATTTCAAAAATCATTTGCTTTTCATGCCTTTATAATCAAAGAATGTATATATTTGCCTAACGTTAAAATTTCACTTATGAGAATTTCATACATTATTATCACCCTCATGATCAGTTTTTGTGCTACCCCTCAGGCACAAAACAAAGCGGAAGAATGGATGCAACAAGCACAAAGTAGTCTGGAAAAGAAGGACTATACGAAAGCCCGCTATCTTTTTATCCAAGCCTATAAAGGGTTGGCAAATGAAGGCAAGTACACACAAGCAGTCGAATGCGGGACACAAGCCGCTTCCCTCTATTACAGGGAAAACTACTATCAGGAAGCATTCGATCTTTGCCGGCAGATGAGCCAGATAGTGGCAAACGAAGAGCAGGCCGGACAAAAAAAGCTCTATGACCTGCGCTTCCTGATCACAAAAGAACGCCTGCAAATGTATATCAAGCTGAGAAATGCGGCGCAAGCACAACTCCAGTTAAACACGTTGGACAACTTGACCAGTGAATCCGGCAGCCCCGGGCTGTCCGAAAACCTGTTGTACACAAAAGCGGACTATTATTATACCTTCGGGCAGAACGCCGAGGGGGACGCCGCATTCAATAAACTCATCAGCCAGTACCGGGAGAAGAAGGAATACGGAAAAGTCAGCGAATGCTATAAAAACCTGATCTCGATTGCACGCAAAAGCAACAACATCCCGCTGATGGAGCAGACATACGAAAAATATATGGTATGGACCGACTCGGTAAAAGCGCTTACTGCCGAAGACGAATTGGGCGCCCTGCAACAGAAATACGACGACAGCCTGCAAACCATACAGGAAAAAGACGGCAAGTTAGCCAGTAAACAATATATAATTGCCGGACTTTGTACACTCGCAGCCATTCTGATTGCGGCACTGGCATTCCTGGCATTCCTGGTTTTGCGTTTCGTCATCCTCAACAGGAAACTCAAAAAGATTATCCATACGATCACCGAGCACAGCGAACAGCAGACCGGATTTATCCAAAGCATCTCGGCCCAGATGGCACCGACGCTAAATAAAATGAACGAATCCGTAGCCGGATTACAGCCAGCCGACTCCGGACAGGCAAAAGCCATACAGACCCGTATCGACGCCCTGAAACAGTTCGGGGTCCATATACAGGAACTTTCCGCCCTCGAAAACTCGATGCTGGAAACATACGAGGTACAATCTTTCAGTGTCAGCACTTTCTGCAAGAAGGTGATGGAAAAGGTAAAAGAAGATATACGCCCTGAAGTAGAAGTCGTAACGGATATTCCTCAGATCGAAATAAAAACCAATGCCGAACAGTTGGAACGTATCCTGCTTCATCTCTTGAAAAACGCGGCTATCTACACGACATCAGGTAAAATCAAGCTCGAATTTAAGAAAAAAGGAGCGCATATCTGCCAGTTCATCGTCACCGATAACGGCCCGGGCATCCCTGCCGAAAAACAGGAAAGCCTCTTCAAGCCTTTCTCTGAAATCAAAGACCTGGCTGACGGTGACGGATTAGGACTGCCACTCTGCTCCCTGATTGCCGGCAAGATGAACGGCACGCTTTCCATAGATGCCGAATATAAAAAGGGATGCCGTTTTATTCTGGTGTTACAGGTGTAGAATCCATTCTTTCTTTTATTTTTTTCCAGGCATGCGTATCGAACAGGCAACTACTCCTCATCGTATCATACATTTTCCGGAACCGGGACATCGGTATCATAAAACTGAGAATATCCGGTTCAAAATAGGGACGTACGGAGGGATCGAAGAAGCCGATAAAGGTACGCCTGCCTCCTCTTGCATTTTCAATAACCGCTTGTGTGACGACAGCACAGCAACCGGAACCGAACAAGGAAGTATATCCATAATGCTGATAGATTGATTAGTTTCCCCAAATATACGAAAAACAGAATAAACAGCCTAACACATCTTTCACTTTTAAAGAAAATAACAAGAATACTGTTACAATTTATCACCTAAACGCAAAATTTACTTTCAATCAGAAAGCAGACAGCTTTCCAATCCAAAAAGACTTTCTTAAAACTTACTTACGCGTATTACATTTTGAAACAAACACCTATCTTTGTCAAACATTTTGACAGACAAAACAAGTATTACACAAACATAAGGTCAACAAATGATGAAAGAAAGAAGCCATTTGAACAACAAGCAAGGATTATACGACCCTGCCAACGAACATGACGCTTGCGGCGTAGGGCTGGTCGTTAATATCCACGGTGGTAAATCGCATGACATTATCGAGTCTGCCCTTAAGGTATTAGAAAACATGCGGCACCGCGGTGCAGAGGGTGCAGATAACAAGACCGGTGACGGTGCAGGTATTCTGCTGCAAATCCCTCACGAATTTATCTTATTACAAGGTATTCCCGTACCCGAAAAGGGCAAGTACGGAACAGGACTGGTCTTCTTTCCGAAAGACGAAGCACAGCGGTCTTCGATCCTGAGTATCATGATCGAGGAGATCGAGAAGGAAGGACTTACCTTGATGCACCTCCGCAAAGTTCCCGTCAACACGGACATCCTGGGAAAAGATGCACAGGAGACGGAGCCGGACATCAAACAGGTGTTCATCACCGGATGCGACGACCAGGAAGCATTGGAACTTAAACTCTACATCATCCGCAAACGGATCGAGAAACGGGTGGCGGATTCCGACATCCCCGGTAAGAAGGATTTCTATGTAGCATCACTCTCCACAAAAAGCATTATATATAAAGGTATGCTGGAGTCGATGCAACTGCGTCACTACTTCCCGGACCTGACCAATCATTACCTGACAAGCGGACTGGCACTGGTACACTCCCGCTTCAGCACGAATACATTCCCGACGTGGAGCCTCGCACAGCCGTTCCGGTTGTTGGCACACAATGGAGAGATCAACACGATACGCGGTAACAGAGGTTGGATGGAAGCGCGGGAAAGCGTTCTTTCTTCCCCCCGCATCCCGAATATCGACGAGATACGCCCGATCATCCAGCCTGGCATGAGCGACAGTGCCTCATTGGACAATGTGCTGGAATTTTTCGTGGCTTCCGGTATGAGCCTGCCGCATGCGATGGCAATGCTGGTTCCAGAGAGCTTCAACGAGAAGAACCCGATATCGGAAGACCTGAAAGCCTTCTACGAATACCATTCTATCCTGATGGAACCCTGGGACGGTCCCGCCGCCCTGCTTTTCAGTGACGGACGGTATGCCGGCGGAATGCTCGACCGTAACGGCCTGCGCCCCGCACGCTACCTGATTACCAAGAACGGCATGATGGTCGTAGCATCCGAAGTGGGTGTCATGGACTTCGAACCGGGAGAGATACAGGAAAAAGGACGCCTGCAACCGGGTAAGATCCTGCTGGTCGACACCGAAGAGGGCAAGATCTATTATGACGGCGAATTGAAAAAGCAACTCGCCGACGCACAGCCTTACCGCGTCTGGTTAGCAAACAACCGCGTGGAACTGGATGAACTGAAGTCCGGCCGCCGCGTGCCGCATACGGTTCCGGAATACGACAAGATGCTACGCACGTTCGGCTACAGCCGCGAGGACATCGAGCGGATCATCACCCCGATGTGTACAGGCAGTGCCGAACCGGTCGGCTCGATGGGTAACGACACGCCGTTGGCTGTCCTCTCCGACCGCCCGCAGATCCTCTTCAACTACTTCCGCCAGCAGTTCGCACAGGTGACGAACCCGCCGATCGACCCGCTCCGCGAAGAGTTGGTGATGAGCCTGACGGAATATATCGGCGCCGTAGGAAGCAATATCCTGACTCCGGACGAGGCCCATTGCAAAATGGTCTGCCTCCCCCATCCGATACTGACAAACACACAATTGGATATTCTTTGCAATATCCGCTATAAAGGCTTCAAGTCCGTCAAGCTCCCGATGCTGTTCGAAACAGCGCAGGGCAGTGAAGGATTGAAAGCCGCCCTGGACCAACTCTGTAAACAGGCCGAACAGTCGGTCACTGACGGCGTAAACTACATCATCCTGAGCGACAAGAATGTGGATGCGACACATGCGCCCATTCCCTCGCTCTTGGCCGTCAGCGCCGTACACCACCACCTAATATCCGTCCAGAAGCGCGTCCAGACGGCTCTTGTCGTAGAGACCGGCGAGATGCGCGAGGTGATGCACGCCGCCCTGCTGTTAGGCTACGGGGCAAGTGCGATCAACCCCTATATGTCGTTCGCCATCCTAAAAGACATGGTCGACCGGCAGGAGATACAGCTCAACTATGAAATGGCCCGCAAGAACTATATCAAAGCGCTCTGCAAAGGCCTGTTCAAAGTGATCAGCAAAATGGGTATCAGCACGATCCGCAGCTATCGCGGAGCCAAACTGTTCGAAGCGATCGGCCTCTCTAACGAGTTAGTGAACACCTACTTCGGCGGGACGGCCAGCAGCGTAGGCGGTATCCGCCTGCAGGAAATCGCCGCCGACGCGATCGCCCTGCACCATCAGGCCTTCGGCGACACGGTGGACACGATACTCGAACACAAAGGTATCTACAGCTACCGCAAAGACGGCGAGAAGCACGCCTGGAACCCGGAGACCATCTCCGCCCTCCAACTCTCCACCCGCCTGGGCAGCTACAAGAAGTTTAAAGAATACACACACCTGATTGACGACAAGGAAGCCCCGATCTTCCTCCGCGACTTCCTGACTTTCCGCCGGGGCAAGTCCATTCCTCTCGACCAGGTGGAACCGGCCAGCGAAATCATGAAGCGTTTCGTCACAGGCGCCATGAGCTTCGGCTCTATCAGCAAGGAGGCGCACGAGACGATGGCAATGGCGATGAATAAGATACACGGCCGCAGCAACACCGGGGAAGGTGGTGAAGACGCCGCCCGTTTCGCCCCCCGCGAAGACGGCCTCTCGCTCCGCTCCGCCATCAAGCAGGTGGCTTCGGGACGTTTTGGCGTGACAGCCGAATACCTGGTGAATGCCGACGAAATACAGATCAAGGTTGCCCAGGGCGCCAAGCCGGGTGAAGGCGGACAGCTGCCGGGCTTCAAGGTGAACGACGTCATCGCAAAGACACGCCATTCCATTCCGGGCATCTCCCTGATCTCGCCTCCTCCCCATCACGATATTTACTCGATCGAGGACCTGGCACAACTCATCTTCGACCTGAAGAACGTTAACCCGCATGCCGAGATAAGCGTCAAGTTAGTATCCGAGAGCGGCGTCGGCACGATCGCCGCCGGTGTGGCAAAGGCAAAGGCAGACCGTATCATCATCTCCGGTGCGGAAGGCGGAACGGGGGCATCGCCCATGAGCTCGATCCGCTATGCCGGACTGCCGCCCGAACTGGGACTGAGCGAGACACAGCAGACGCTTGTCATCAACAACCTCCGCGGACAGGTCCGCCTGCAAACCGACGGACAGTTGAAGACGGGCCGCGACATCGTCCTCATGGCCATGCTCGGAGCCGAAGAATACGGCTTCGCCACCTCCGCCCTGATCGTACTGGGTTGCGTCATGATGCGCAAATGCCACATGAATACCTGCCCGGTAGGTGTCGCCACGCAAAACGAGGAACTGCGCAAACGTTTCCACGGCCGCTATGAATACCTCGTGAACTTCTTCACCTTCCTCGCCGAAGAGGTCCGGGAATACCTGGCCGAAATGGGCTTCACGAAGCTCGACGACATCATTGGACGCACGGACTTGCTTGAGAGAAAAGGGACGCAGAGCACGCAGACGAACGCAGACTTTTTGTCTTCAAATAATAATCTGCGTCCGTCTGCGTCATCTGTGTCATCTGCGTCCGGTAAATACGCACTGTTGGATTTCTCGAAACTGCTCTATATGCCACAGCAGGCCGCCGCGAACGCGATCCGCCACACGACGGCGCAGGTACACCTGATCGACAACGTGAAGGATCGCGACATCATCCGGCACGCCATGCCTGCTATCGAGCATCAACACGAGATTTCCCTGGATTATGCCATAGCCAACACCGACCGCTCGGTAGGCGCCATGCTCTCCGGCGAAATAGCCAAACGCTATGGAAACGCCGGACTCCCGGAACATACGCTCAACATTAAGTTCAAAGGATCAGCCGGACAGAGTTTCGGCGCCTTCCTTGCGCACGGTGTCAACTTCCGCCTCGAAGGGGAAGCGAACGACTACTTAGGCAAAGGCTTGAGCGGGGGACGTATCAGTGTGATGCCTCCGGTCCGTTCGACTTTCATAGCCGAGAACAATACGATCGCCGGAAACACCGGGATGTACGGGGCGACAAGCGGCGAAGTCTATATCAACGGATGCGTGGGTGAACGCTTCTGCGTGCGTAACTCCGGCGCGATCGCTGTCGTCGAAGGGGTTGGCGACCACTGTTGCGAGTACATGACGGGCGGTCGCGTGGTCGTCCTCGGCGAAACAGGGCGCAACTTTGCCGCCGGTATGAGTGGCGGTGTGGCCTACGTCTGGAACCGTAAAGGCGACTTCGACTATTACTGTAACATGGAAATGGTCGAACTCTCGCTGATCGAAGACAGTACCACACGTAAGGAGTTGCACGAACTGATCCGCAAGCATTACCACTTCACAGGCAGCCACCTGGCAGGCAAAATGCTGGATAACTGGGATAAATACGTCGACGAATTCATCCAGGTCGTACCGATCGAATACAAGAAAGTATTGCAGGAGGAACAGATGAAGAAGCTGCAACAGAAGATCGAAGAGATGCAGCGCGATTATTGACATCCGGCGAGGACAGTCCTCGAGAGATATATACAAGATAATTCATTAAACAAAGACAACAACAATGGGAAATCCAAAAGCATTCCTCACCATACACCGGCAAGAAGCCGGCTATCGTCCCGTTCACGAACGCATCGACGATTATAGCGAAGTAGAACAAACGCTGAACAGCAGCGACCGCCGCACACAGGCTTCGCGCTGTATGGATTGCGGCGTACCTTTCTGCCACTGGGCCTGCCCGTTAGGCAACAAGCAGCCGGAATGGCAAGACCTGCTGTACCGAGGAAAATGGCGCGAAGCCTACCGCGTACTCGAACAGACGTGCGACTTCCCCGAGTTTACCGGACGTATCTGTCCCGCCCTTTGCGAGAAAAGCTGCGTGCTGAAACTCTCGTGCGACGAACCTGTCACGATCCGCGAGAACGAAGCCGCTATCGTGGAAGTCGCTTTCCGCGAAGGATTCATCCGCCCCGTACAGCCCGTCCGCAACGGCAAGCGGGTGGCGGTGATCGGCAGCGGCCCTGCCGGACTGGCGGCAGCTAACCAATTGAACCGACGCGGCTATGAAGTGACGGTCTTCGAGAAATACGAGTTACCGGGTGGCCTGCTCCGCTTCGGTATTCCGAACTTCAAGTTGGGGAAGAACATCATCGACCGCCGCATCCGCCTGATGGAACAGGAAGGGGTCGTCTTCAAAGTCAATACGCTGGTCGGCAGTGAAGTGTCGGCCAAAGAGATAGCCGCGACGTTCGATGCCGTCTGCGTCGCCATCGGAGCCGAAGTGCCCCGCGACCTGCCGATCGAAGGGCGTAACCTGAAGGGCGTCCATTTCGCCCTCGAACTGTTGTCACAGCAGAACCGCCTGTTGGAAGGCATCGCGATCCCGCCGAAGAGCGTCATCAATTGCAAAGGCAAGAAAGTCCTCGTGATCGGTGGCGGCGATACGGGTAGCGACTGTGTCGGGACAGCCAACCGCCACGGTGCGGCCAGCGTGACGCAGATCGAGATCATGCCCCAGCCTCCCGTCGGACACAATCCGGAGACGCCCTGGCCCATGTATCCGCAGGTACTGAAGACAAGCAGCAGCCACGAAGAGGGTTGCACGCGCCGTTGGAACCTCGCCTCCGTCCGCTTCATCGGCGACAAGAACATCCTGAAAGGCGTAGAGGTGGAAGAAGTGGAATGGCTGCCAGCCAAGGACGGCGGCCGCCCGGAAATGCGCAAGACCGGCCGTACGGAGGTAATCGAAGCCGACCAGGTCTTCCTCGCCATGGGCTTCGTCCATCCCGAACAGGAAGGGCTCATAAAGGAACTTTCCCTCGCCGTCGATGGTCGCAAGAACATCGCAGTCGACCCTGCTACAAACCGCGTTGCCGGCACAAACATATTCGCCTGTGGCGACGCCGTCAGCGGTGCCAGCCTCGTCGTCCGCGCCATGGCCTCCGGCCGTCAAGCCGCAAAAGCAATCAACAACTATTTAAGAGATAATTAACTTTCAATTTTCAATTATCAATTTTCAATTACCATGTGTGGCATTACAGCAATCTTCAACATCCGCAGCGGCGCCGACCAGCTCCGCCAGCAAGCCCTGAAAATGAGTAAACGCATCCGTCATCGCGGTCCCGACTGGAGCGGTATCTATCAGGGCCGGACCGCAATCCTTGCCCACGAACGCCTGTCGATCGTCGATCCCGCATCCGGCGGACAGCCGCTGAAGAGCAAAGACGGCAAATTGATCCTGACCGTAAACGGAGAAATATACAATCATCGCGAACTCCGCGAACAACTGAAAGACGAATATGAATTCCAGACGGGAAGCGACTGCGAAGTGATTCTCGCCCTCTACCGCAAGCATGGCGTGAAGTGCGTGGAAATGCTGAGCGGCATCTTCGGCTTCGCCCTCTACGACGAAGAGAACGACTGCTACCTGATCGCCCGCGACCCGATCGGCGTCATCCCCTTATATATCGGCCACGACGATGAAGGGCATCTGCTTGTCTCCTCCGAACTGAAAGGGCTCGAAGGGTTTGCCACGACATACGATCAGTTTCCTCCGGGACATTACTTCTACAGCCGTGACAAAGACTTCACCCGCTGGTATGTCCGAGACTGGTTAGAGTATAACAACATCAAGGACAATCCCGCCAGCGTACAGGAGTTGCACGACGCCCTCGAAGCCGCCGTACAACGACAGCTGATGAGTGACGTCCCCTACGGCGTCCTCCTTTCCGGCGGGTTGGATTCGTCCATTACTTCAGCTATAGCAAAAAAATATGCAGCCAAGCGCATCGAGACCGGAGGGAAAGCAGATGCGTGGTGGCCTCAACTGCACTCCTTCGCTATCGGTCTCAAGGGAGCGCCTGATCTGGTGGCAGCCAAGAAAGTGGCTGATTATATCGGCACTGTCCACCACGAGATAAACTATACGATTGAGGAAGGCCTCGACGCGATCCGCGACGTGATCTACTATATCGAAACTTACGACGTGACGACTGTCCGCGCCTCTACGCCGATGTACCTGATATCGCGTGTCATCAAATCGATGGGTATCAAAATGGTGTTGAGCGGTGAAGGGGCCGACGAAGTATTCGGTGGTTACCTCTACTTCCACAAGGCTCCGGATGCCAAGACCTTCCACGAAGAAACCGTCCGCAAGCTAAGCAAACTCTATATGTATGATTGTCTACGGGCCAACAAGAGCTTGTGTGCATGGGGAGTGGAAGGCCGTGTTCCTTTCCTGGACAAAGAGTTCTTAGATGTCGCCATGCGACTGAACCCTGATGCCAAGATGTGTCCGGGCAACGTAATCGAGAAGAAGATCCTCCGTGAAGCCTTCGCCGATATGCTTCCCCCGGAAATCGCCTGGCGGCAGAAGGAACAGTTCTCCGACGGTGTCGGCTACAACTGGATCGACACGCTGAAAAAGATCACCTCCGAAGCCGTCAGCGACGAAGAAATGGCAAACGCCGCCAAACGTTTCCCCATCAACCCGCCGCAAAACAAGGAGGAATACTACTACCGCACGATCTTCGAAGAGCATTTCCCCAGCGAAAGCGCCGCCCGCAGCGTGCCGAGCGTACCGAGCGTCGCCTGCTCCACCGCCGAAGCCCTCGCCTGGGACGCCGCCTTCCAAAACAAAAACGAACCCAGCGGCCGCGCGATAAAGGGGGTACACGAGGCGGCGTATTGATTTATTAAAAAGAGAATGGATGGCTAAAAGTTGTCCATTCTTTTTTTATATATATCTTTGCGATATACTAAAAAAGTAACAATATGAAATCGACAGCTGAATATCTGCAATTGCTACGACAATATATGAATACGCATGCCGGGCAATACGGTATCACACGAATGGGCATTTTCGGAAGTGTGGCACGTGGTGAGCAAACAGAAAATAGCGACGTTGATATCTGCTTTGAAGCCCCCGCTCCCAATTTATTTACATTCGCAAGAATTAAATACGAGCTTGAGGCATTACTCGGTAGCCCCGTTGATCTTGTCCGCCTACGCGATCGAATGGATGAATATCTGCGGCATGATATAGAGAAGGAGGCACTTTATGTATGACGATACAAGACATAAAATAAGTCATTTATTATCCCTCATCGCCCAATCGCTCGAAACAATTTGTCAACGCTGCGAAAACATCCACACAGTAAATGACTTTTTAGATTCACCTCAAGGAATGTCGTTGCTTGATGGTGTCTGTATGAAACTAATTGCTGTAGGTGAAAGCATCAAGAATCTTGACAAAATAACCGATAAAAAGCTATTGATCAATTACCCGCAAATCTCATGGCGGGAAGTTATGGGTATGAGGGACATAATCGTTCATCATTATTTTGAGATTGACGCAGACGTTATTCTCAAAACGATTCACGAAAACATCCCCCTTTTACTCGAGGTTGTCAGGCTTATGGAAAAAGACATCAAAGAAAATCTTCCCTCACCGGACTAAACGTATCGATCACCACACCAGCTTCCAGGCATTTGCAGCCATGCAAGATGCCGGGCTTCATATATACACCGTCACCGGGACGGACGGTCTTTGTCTCACCATCCGTTGTAAACTCAAAGACACCGCTCGCCACATAAGTGGCCTGTGAATGCGGATGTGTGTGCGGCATGCGACTGCTCCTGTTTCAAATTTCACTTTGACCATCATCAGATCGTCGTTATGCGCCATAATTTGCCGGACGACGCCTTCGCCGGCCGGTTCCCAAGGCATCTCTGCCTCAAACTGAAAATTGTTGCTTTCGTATTTCATGATTTTGCAATTTATCTGAAGCAAAAATAACCGTTTTTTACTACATTTGATGCATTTCATGCACATGGAATAGAAATCGCATACTAATATATTTAGACCATACAAAAATGAAGAGATTTTTTTTAATCGCAGGGCTTGCCCTCCTCACGCTGGGATCGACCAGCCTGGCGCAAAGTGCGTACTTCAGCAACAGTAAAGAATGGCTCCGGAAAGCAGAAGCCTGCAGGCCTGAGCTAAGCTATCAAACGATTTCACCCGCAAGAACTGTCCGTTCCGTGCAGGATGCAAAAGCCTTCCAGGGCTGGCGGATGGAAGATGCCGGAAGTACGGACATCCTGTTCAACGAACCCTTTAAGAAACATCCGAGTATCACGTTGGACTTCGGGAACCATTACACCGGATTTCTGACCTTCTCCATCAAGCCTTTCGGACTGGTTGCCGCCGATGCCCCTGTCCGGTTGAAATTCACGTTTGCCGAAGTACCGGGAGAATTGAATACCCCGCTCGAACCCTACAAAGGCGGGTTGGCGCGCTCCTGGGTACAGGATGAAATCGTAACGATCACGAGTGTGCCTCACGAAATGACAATCCCACGCCGCCTGTCAGGCCGGTATCTGAAAATCGAACTGTTAGGCATATCCGGCAGCTTCGACTTCGTATTTGACAAGCTGACCTTTAAGGCGCAGACGTCGGTCACCAACGAAGCGCCCGCTTTGGCCTCCACAACGGAACCGCTCATACAGGATATTTATAAAGTAGGGCTGAACACCTTGAAGGAATGTATGCAGACCGTTTATGAGGACGGGCCGAAACGCGACCGCCGCCTCTGGATCGGCGACCTCTACCTGGAAGCGTTGGCCAATGCCTATACATTCAAGAACCACGAACTGACGAAGCATTGCCTGTATCTGCTTGCCGCCTTTGCCAACGACGAAGGTTTGCTGCACGCAACGCTGTTGGAGAAACCGCAGCCCCATCCGCAATACGGCACTCATACGCTGGATTATTGCCTTATATATAATGTAGCCCTGTTGGAATACCTGAAAGAGACGGGAGATACGGAAACGGCCGCAGACCTCTGGCCCGTCGCTGTCCGCCAGATCAAATTGGCGCTCCGCCAGTTTTCACCGGATTGGATTTACGACATGGACAAGCAACCGCAGTACTGGCTGGTGTTCGACTGGAAAGACGGCTACGACCGCCAGGCATCCATGCAAGGATTAACGATCTTTGCCCTGCAACATAGCTATGAGTTGGCAAAACGATTGGGAAAGGAGAAGGAAGCCGGCGAATGGTTGACAATAGCCGGTAAGATGCAGAAAGCCGCCCGCCGGCACTTCTACGACAAGACGCTCGGCGTGATGGTCAGCGGTAAAGACCGGCAAGTGTCCTACCTGTCGCAAGTGTGGATGATCCTGTCGAACACCCTGAGCAAGAAAGAGGGAGCCAAAGCGATGGCAACTGTCATGTCGATGCCCGACGCCTGCTATCCCGGCTGCCCCTACGCCTATCATTATGTCATAGAAGCCCTCCTGCAATGCGGTATGCCGCAGGAGGCCCGCAACCTGATTACCGGCTATTGGGGAAGCATGGTCAAACGCGGCGCCGATACTTTCTGGGAAGTATATGACCCGAACAACGACTACCTTTCGCCCTACGGCTTCTTTGTCATCAACAGCTATTGCCATGCGTGGAGTTGCACGCCGGTCTACTTCATCAATAAATATCCGGAGATATTCCAGAAGTAAAAATGACCGGCGCAAGCTGCGCCGACAACTTTACACCTCGAAAGTGACCGGCGCAAGCTGCGCCGACTACTTCAAACCTCAAAAGCGACCGTCCCAAGCCGGGACGACAGCTTTACACCTCAAAAGCGACCGTCCCAAGCCGGGACGACTACTTTATACCTTAAAAGCGACCGTCCCAAGTTGGGACGGCAACTTCAAACCTTAAAAGCGACTGTCCCAGGTTGGGACGACTACTTTACATCTTGAAAGCGGTCGTCCCGGCCTGGGACACCTTTTTAAGAAGGACAAACTTACAATTCTAATATAAACCAGGTATTATCATTACGAATTATAACCAAAACATATCTATCCAAGATTAATCTGTCACCTGTAACATATTTTTTATACATCCGGACATACTTTATAGATATAATATATCAAAACGTCGTATATTTGCACAGTAACAAAACAAAAAGATACAATAAACAAAAGAAAAGCGGTAAAATGACAGAATTAATCAAGTTCACCAAGATGCACGGAGCCGGAAACGACTACATATACGTAAACTCAATGGCTTTCCCGATCGAGAATCCGGAAGAACTCGCCATTAAGTGGAGCGCTCCGCACACCGGGATCGGTTCGGACGGATTAGTTCTGATCGGAGCCTCGGAAATTGCCGATTTCAGTATGCGCATCTTTAATGCAGACGGCTCGGAAGCCTGATGTGTGGAAATGCATCCCGTTGCATCGGCAAATATGTCTATGAAAAGGGACTGACAGATAAGAAAACCGTCACCTTAGAGACTTTATCCGGCATCAAGGAATTGCAGCTGACTACCCAAAAGACAGCAGGCGGTTCACACGAAGAAGTGACCGAAGTCACCGTCGACATGGGCGCCCCCGCTATTGGCGAAACAGCCCTCGAGATAGAGGCCGGAGGTAAATTCTACACCGGAACGGTCGTTTCGATGGGCAACCCGCATCTTGTCATCTTTGTAGACGATATCACCCAGATAGATCTTCCGGCAGTCGGACCTCTGCTGGAGAATCATCCGTTATTCCCGAACCGTACCAACGTTGAGTTTGTTCAGATATTAAGTCCGGCCGAAGTGAGGATGCGGGTATGGGAACGGGGTTCCGGAATTACCCAGGCTTGCGGGACCGGAGCATGCGCAACAGCCGTGGCCTGCATGGTGCACGGCAGGACCGAACGAACAACAAAAGTCGTCATGGATGGAGGCCCTCTTACCATCCGGTGGGACGAAGGCTCCGGCAAGGTCTACATGACCGGCGGAGCGGTAAAGGTATTCGAGGGCGAATTGGAAATATAAACACAAACAATCAATTTAGTATGGCACTGATTAATGAACATTTCCTGAAACTGCAAAACAACTACCTGTTCTCTGACATTGCAAAGAAGGTAAACAGTTTCAAAGTGACACATCCGAAAGAAAAGATTATCCGCATGGGGATCGGCGATGTGACACAACCATTAGCCCCTGCCGTTATCGAAGCGATGCACAAGGCAGTCGAAGATATGGCGGGCAAGGATACATTTCACGGATACGGACCTGAACAGGGTTATCCGTTTCTGATAGATGCCATCATCAAGAACGATTACGCCAGCCGCGGCGTCTTCCTCGAACCCAGCGAAGTGTTCGTCAGCGACGGCGCCAAAAGCGACTGCGGAAACATAGGCGACATGCTGCGCCACGACAACAGCATCGGAGTGACAGACCCGGTCTACCCGGCCTACATCGACTCGAACGTGATGAGCGGACGGACCGGCGTACTGGAAGACGGAAAATGGAGCGACGTGGTGTACATCCCCTGTACGGAAGCCAACAACTTCATCCCCGAACTGCCCAGCCGCCGCGTAGACATCATCTACCTCTGTTACCCGAACAACCCGACGGGGACGACGCTCTCGAAAGAGGAGCTGAAGAAATGGGTCAACTATGCGCTTGCCAACGATTGCCTGATTATGTACGACTCGGCTTACGAAGCCTACATACAGGACCCTGATATCCCCCACTCGATCTACGAGATCAAAGGGGCCAAGAAGGTGGCGATCGAATTCCGCAGCTTCTCGAAGACAGCCGGCTTCACCGGTGTCCGTTGCGGCTACACGGTCGTACCGAAAGAGTTGAACGCCTTCACGCTGGCAGGCGAACGGGTTCCGTTAAACCGGATGTGGAACCGCCGCCAGTGCACGAAGTTCAACGGCACGAGCTACATCACCCAACGCGGTGCGGAAGCCATCTACACCCCGGAAGGGAAAGAGCAGGTGAAGAAAACAATCGATTACTATATGACCAACGCCCGGATTATGAGAGAAAGCCTCCAGAGTTGCGGCCTCAGGGTGTACGGCGGCGAGAACGCCCCTTACATCTGGCTGAAGACACCAGCCGGCCTGACATCCTGGAAGTTCTTTGACAAGCTACTTTATGAAACGTATATAGTAGGGACCCCCGGAGTGGGGTTCGGGCCCAGTGGTGAGGGTTATCTCCGCCTCACCGCTTTCGGAGACAGAGACGACACGTTGGAGGCCATGGCCAGGCTGAAGAAGTGGTTGCTCTAAATTAACTGTCGATGCAAAGGGGGAAACTGCGCAAACCTCCCCCTGACATATCCTGATAGCAAGGAAGCAGAGGCAAAGTGTTTAACGGTTATCACACAGGAAGAACATGATGAAAACAATTACTTTCAAGCGGACAGTTTTGTCCGCTACGGCTCTACTTATGTCTTTCTCAGTCTTTGCACAGGAAGAGAAGAAGTTTGAAATTGCGCCGGCTGCCGACCTCGTCAGCAGCTATGTATGGAGGGGAATGTATCAGACAGGACCCGCCATCCAGCCCAGCCTCAGCATGTCGTATGCGGGGTTATCTCTCACGGCGTGGGGCTCCACGGATTTCTCCTCATCTTCGGATGAGACGAAAGCAAAGGAATTCGACCTCACATAGGATACGGAATCGGAGGATTCAGTATAGCAGTCACCGACTACTGGTGGTCAGGCGAAGGCGCCCGCTACGGACGTTACAGCACGGACCACTATTTTGAAGGGACAATCGGATACAACTTCGGCGAGAAATTCCCCTTGAGCCTGACCTGGAGCACGATGTTCGCAGGCGGCGACAAGAACCCCGAGAATGGCGACCGTTACTACTCTTCGTACTTCGAAGCAGCGTACGACGTCAATGTCTGGGGCATCAGTTTCCAGCCCAGTGTCGGTATCTCGCCCTACAAAAGCCAGTATAGCGACGGTTTCGGTCTGAACAGCATCTCCCTTAAAGCAAGCAAAGAGATCAAGTTGTCAGAATCATTCTCGCTACCGGTATTCACCCAGGTGATTGCAGCCCCGGAACATGACAACGTATTCCTGGTATTCGGGATATCCCTGTAAGGAAACAAAAACAGACATATTGGTTATCACAAAAAGAGAAGGAGCTTATAGAAAGCCCCGCCTGTTTATTGATTTTATAGAATGTTATACCGCAACCATTCCTTGCTACAAAGGCAGGCTTTCTATACTCCTTTTCTCTAATAAAACATTAGGTTATGAAAAAGATTGAAGCAATAATTCGCAAGACCAAGTTTGAAGAAGTGAAAGAAGCGCTTCTCGAAGCAGATATAGAATGGTTCTCATACTACGACGTGAGAGGCGTCGGCAAAGCGCGCCAGGGGCGTATCTATCGTGGCGTCGTCTATGACACGAGCTACATCGAACGCATACTCATCTCTATCGTAGTGCGCGACAAGAATGTCGAGAAGACCGTCAAAGCCATTATCAAGGCGGCCCAGACGGGCGAGATCGGCGACGGACGCATCTTCGTCATCCCGGTGGAGGATTCTATCCGCATCCGTACAGGCGAGCGGGGCGACATCGCGCTCTACAATGCCGAACAGGAGAAATAAATAATAATGTGCCAATAGACAATGTGGCGCTTCGCTAAATGTGCCAATTAACGGTAACAAACTCTATCTCCATTGGCACATTGGCATATTAATCAATTAAACTATTATTTACAATGGATACAACATATACGATTACAGATTTAGCCCTATCGCTCGATACCGTGTGGATGCTGCTTGCAGCCATGTTAGTGTTTTTCATGCAGCCGGGATTCGCCCTTGTGGAAGCCGGTTTCACCCGTACGAAGAATACGGCTAATATTATGATGAAGAACCTGCTCGACTTTATGATGGGTTCATTGCTCTTCTGGGCCGTAGGTTTCGGCTTCATGTTCGGAACGGGAGGATTCATCGGGATGCCCCACCTGTTCAACTTCAGCTTTTATGATACGGAGCTCCCCGTCGCAGGGTTCCTGGTGTTCCAGACGGTGTTCTGCGCAACAGCTTCGACAATCGTTTCGGGTGCCATGGCCGAGCGGACGAAGTTCTCCATGTACCTGGCCTATACGATCCTGATCAGTGTGATCATTTACCCCGTCAGCGGGCATTGGACCTGGGGCGGCGGCTGGTTGATGAACGGCGAAGAAGGCTCGTTTATGATGAATACATTCGGGACGACGTTCCACGACTTTGCCGGCTCGACCATCGTACACTCCGTAGGCGGCTGGATCGCCTGGTGGGTGCGGCCATCCTCGGCCCGCGTATCGGGAAATACGGCAAAGACAAGAAGTCGCGTGCCATACCGGGACATAACCTGGCGCTTGCCAGTCTGGGTGTCTTCATCCTCTGGTTCGGCTGGTTTGGTTTCAACCCCGGCTCACAGTTGGCAGCGTCGGGCGAAGGGAACCGTACGGCGATCTCCCACGTCTTCCTGACGACCAACCTGGCAGCTTGCGCCGGAGGTATATTCTCGTTGCTGGTCGCCTGGTTCAAGTATAAGAAACCGTCCCTTTCACTGACGCTCAACGGCGTACTGGCGGGCCTGGTAGGCATCACGGCCGGTTGCGACCTGGTGTCGCCGATGGGAGCTGCCATTATCGGAGCTATCTGCGGGACGGTGATGATATTCGCTGTCGACTTTATCGACCATGTGCTGAAGATCGACGACCCTGTCGGCGCATCCTCCGTACACGGTGTCTGCGGATGCCTCGGAACCATATTGACAGGCTTTTTAGCTACGGAAGAAGGGCTTTTCTACAGTGGCAGTGCGAACTTCCTGCTGGCGCAGCTGTTCGGTGCCGTCGTGGTAGGCTGCTGGGCTGCCGGAATGGGCTTTGTAGTGTTCAAAGGACTTGATATGGTACACGGACTCCGTGTTCCGGCACGTGTCGAAGAAGAAGGTCTGGATATTTACGAACATGGTGAAACGGCTTACAATAGCTAAGAATATAGCTCTGGAATTAAGAGGTTATAAGTTCACCGACTGTGAACCGGTAAGTTCACAGTCGGTGAAAAAATAAGATTACAATCAACATTTAAAACTATAAAGATTATGTCACTTATCATTCCTAAAGATTACAAGCAAACGCTGACGCCTGAGACAACGGAACAGGCTATACGCATGTTGAAAACAACCTTCCAGGAGAAGCTGACGAAGGCGCTTAACCTGCGCCGCGTGACGGCTCCCCTGTTCGTCCTCTCGGGCACAGGTATCAATGACGACCTGAACGGCGTCGAACGTCCCGTCCGGTTCCCGATTCATTGTATGGGCGACCGCATGGCCGAAGTGGTCCACTCGCTCGCCAAATGGAAACGAATGAAGCTCGCCTCCTACCGCATCCCGGCCGGCTACGGACTGTACACCGACATGAATGCCATCCGGGGCGACGAAGACCTGGACAACCTTCACTCTCTCTATGTAGACCAATGGGACTGGGAACGGACCATACGCCCGGCAGACCGCAATCTGGATTACCTGAAGAAAACGGTGCGCAGCATCTACTCCCTACTGAAAGAAATCGAGGTGATGGTCTATGACTATTATCCTCACATCACGCCTACCCTGCCCGACGACATCACGTTCATCCACGCCGAGGAACTGCTCAGCATGTATCCCGGCATCAGCCCGCGTGAACGCGAGACGAAGGCAGCCGAGAAGTTCGGTGCAATCTTCATCATCGGTATCGGCGGCGAACTGGCCAACGGCGAGAAACACGACGGACGCGCCCCGGACTATGACGACTGGAGCAGCGTCAACTCAGACGGCTTCAACGGACTGAACGGGGATATCATCCTCTGGAACGACGTGCTACAATGCGCCTTCGAGCTTTCGTCGATGGGAATCCGTGTAGACAAGGATGCGCTGGTACGCCAGCTCGACATCTGCGGCTGTCCCGAACGCAAGGAGCTGGAGTTCCACAAAGCGTTGCTCGAAGACCGCCTGCCGCTCTCTATCGGCGGAGGTATCGGACAAAGCCGCCTCTGCATGTTCTTCCTCCGCAAAGCCCATATCGGCGAAGTACAGGCTTCCATCTGGCCGGAGGAACAGATGGAGGAATGCAAACGGAACAACATCATATTATTATAGCAGCAAAGGGTAACCCATTCCCCTCTCGAGAGGGGATTAAGGGGTGTGTTAAAGCCAGTTACAGACATGAACCATGACACACCCCCTGCCCCCTCTCTAGAGGGGAAAAGTTACCACCGGATAAATAATGAATAAACAATTACTATAAAATCAAGTATTATGTCAAAGTTAAGATTCAGAGTTGTAGAGTCAGCCTTCAAGAAACGGGCTGCAGAAGTACCGGCGCCAGCCGAACGTCCGTCCGACTATTTCGGGCAGAACGTATTCAACCGTGCGAAGATGTTCAAATATCTTCCCGAGAAAGCATACGAACGGATCACGGACTGTATTGACAACGGTGCGCCGCTGGACCGCGAAACAGCCGATGCCGTAGCAGCCGGCATGAAGAAGTGGGCGATCGAAATGGGTGCAACCCACTATACCCACTGGTTCCACCCGCTGACCGAGGGCACAGCCGAAAAGCACGACGCTTTCGTTGAACACGACGGCAAAGGCGGCATGGTCGAAGAGTTCTCCGGCAAGCTGTTGGTTCAGCAGGAACCGGATGCATCCAGTTTCCCGAACGGTGGTATCCGTAACACGTTCGAAGCACGCGGCTACTCGGCCTGGGACCCTTCTTCTCCTGCTTTCATCGTAGGCGACACGCTTTGTATTCCGACTATCTTTATCGCCTATACCGGCGAGTCGCTGGACTATAAAGTGCCATTGCTGAAATCACTCGAAGCGGTCAATAAAGCAGCCACGGAAGTCTGCCACTACTTCAATCCGGATGTAAAGAAGGTCTATTCCTACTTAGGTTGGGAACAGGAATACTTCCTGGTAGACGAAGGCTTGTACGCCGCCCGTCCCGATCTGTTACTGACAGGCCGTACGCTGATGGGACACGAGAGTTCGAAGAACCAGCAGTTGGAAGACCACTACTTCGGTGCGATCCCGACCCGCGTCATGGAGTTCATGAAGGACCTGGAAATAGAAGCTCTCAAGTTAGGTATTCCATTGAAGACACGTCACAACGAGGTGGCTCCGAACCAGTTCGAATTGGCTCCTATCTATGAGGAATGTAACTTAGCAAACGACCATAACCTGCTGGTAATGGCTCTGATGCGCAAGATAAGCCGCAAACACGGTTTCCGTGTCCTGCTGCATGAAAAACCTTTCAAGGGTGTGAACGGTTCGGGTAAGCACAACAACTGGTCGTTGGGTACCGACACCGGCATTCTGCTGATGGCGCCGGGCAAGACTCCGGAAGACAACCTCCGTTTCATCACTTTTATCGTGAATGTCCTCATGGCTGTTTACCGCCACAACGGATTGCTGAAAGCCAGCATCTCGAGTGCGACCAACGCCCACCGTCTGGGAGCGAACGAGGCGCCTCCCGCAATTATATCCAGCTTCCTCGGTGCACAGATATCCGAAGTGCTGGAACATCTCGAGAAGAGCGAACCGGAGAACCTGATGCTGGCAGGCAAACAAGGCCTGAAGCTGGATGTCGCCCGTATCCCCGAATTGTTCATCGACAATACGGACCGTAACCGTACCTCTCCCTTCGCCTTCACCGGAAACCGTTTCGAGTTCCGCGCTGTAGGTTCGGAAGCCAACTGTGCATCCGCCATGCTTGTCCTGAACGCCGCCGTAGCCGAACAGTTGAAGATATTCAAGGCTGAAGTGGACGCTAAAATCGCCGACGGCAAGGAGACATTCGCCGCCATCCTCGAAGTGATCCGCAAGGACATCAAGACTTGCAAAGCCATCCATTTCGACGGCAACGGTTACAGCGACGAATGGAAAGCCGAAGCTGCCCGCCGCGGCCTGGATTGCGAGACAAGCGTGCCGGTTATCTTCGACAACTACCTGAAGGAAAGCAGCATCAAGATGTTCGAATCAACAGGCGTCATGACCCGCAAGGAGCTGGAAGCCCGCAACGAAGTGAAGTGGGAAACCTATACGAAGAAGATCCAGATCGAAGCGCGTGTCCTGGGCGATATCGCGATGAACCATATCATCCCGACCGCTACGACCTATCAGACTTCCCTGATCGACAATGTTTACAAGATGAAAGACCTTTTCCCTGCCGACAAGGCCGCCGTTCTTTCTTCCCGTAACCTGGAGATCATCGAAGACATCGCCCACCGGACTAACTTTATCAAAGAGAAGGTAGACGAGATGATCGAAGCCCGCAAGGTTGCCAACAAGATCGAGAACGAACGCGAAAAGGCGATCGCCTACCACGACAATATCGTTCCGATGCTGGAGGCTATCCGCTACCATATCGACAAGCTGGAACTGGTTGTAGACGATCAGATCTGGACATTGCCGAAATACAGAGAACTATTATTTATCAGATAAGTCGATAAGGGGCGGTACCATATCTCCGCCCCTCTTTTTATTATTCAGACAGTAGTTTTTTGTTGATTGTTTTGTGTTTGCAAGGGGAGTATGCTGTGAAGTATCGCTCCTCTTCTTTTTTATACCAGTCAAAATGCATACCTTTGGAGCATCATATACAAGAAAGGAGTCCTACTATGACAGCAATGGAACTACAACAATGGAAACAGAACTTTATCCGCGATTATCTGGATGAGATCGAGGATATGGAAGTATTGGAAAAGATTAAGAAATATGCCAAGCGCATAATGCCGAAAAAAGAGACCCCGCGCCCTTGTGTCGTCCATTCTAAGGAAGAGATGATTGCGAAGGTCAGGGAAGCTACGGCTCAGGTTGAAAGGGGTGAATATATTACAGATGAAGAACTTTCTAAGGAAATAGAGACATGGTTTCGATGACGCGCCTAATCTGGTCTAAAATGGCCAAAGAAGAAATAAAAGCCATAATCCGATACTATAGAAAAGAGGCGTCTGCACAAGTTGCAAGGAACATCGTAACCTCCATCCAGCGGGAAGCACAACGATTACTTCTTATGCCCCAAATCGGAACTGTCGAACCGCTGTTGGCGACAAAAAGCAAGGAGTATCGTTATATAATCAGTTCTCACTATAAAATTATATACTACATACAGAACAAGACAGTTGTTGTCGCCTGTATCTTCGATTGCCGCCAGGACCCGGATAAACTCAAACACGCTATAAGATAAATAGAAACGAATATGAACTACGGATTTGTAAAAGTTGCCGCCGCTGTGCCACATGTACAGGTTGCGGATTGTTTTTATAATATAGAAAAGATAGAAGGGCTGATGCGTCAGGCATCGGAAAAAGGCGTACAGATAATGGCTTTTCCGGAGCTGGCTGTCACCGCTTATACCTGCCTCGACCTCTTTGCCCAGCAAACACTGCTGGACAATGCTGAAAAGGCTTTGCTCAAACTGGTCAATGATACGGCAGACCTGGACATCCTGACCATCGTCGGTATTCCGCTCCGGACGGAAAACAGGCTTTTCAACACAGCCGTCGCTTTCCAGGGAGGCAAAATATTGGGCGTCGTTCCTAAAACGCATCTGTCCAACTACAAAGAGTTCCAGGAACAGCGTTGGTTCACTTCCGCCCTCGAACTGCAAAAGCCGACGATCAATATCTGCGGACAGGAATATCCGCTCGACAACTATCTGTTGTTCAATTCGGGACACATATCAGTCGGCATCGAGATATGCGAAGACCTCTGGGTCCCCGTCCCCCCCAGCTCACTGCTGGCCATGAAAGGAGCCAATATCATCTTCAATATATCGGCAAGCAACGAGCTGATCGGCAAGCATAACTACCTCCGTTCGCTGATCTGCCAGCAATCCGCTCGGTGCATAGCGGGCTATGTCTATGCTTCTTCCGGCTTCGGCGAGTCGAGTACCGACCTGGTCTTTGCCGGAAACGGTATCATTGCGGAGAACGGCAACCTGCTTGCCAAATCGCCCCGCTTCACAATGGAAGAACAACTTGTCGTCAGCGAGATCGACATCGAGACGCTGCAAAACGACCGGATGGTGAATAACAGCTTTATGCGCGGAGCCGCCGGCCTGCTGAAACGGGAGACACAGACCGTCAATTTCGAGGTGCGGGTTTCGGACGGATTCTGCCTGACCCGCCCAGTCGATCCGCATCCGTTCACGCCTTCCGGAGATGCTCTGAAAGAACGTTGCGAAGAGATTTTCCAGATACAGGTAGCCGGACTGGCAAAACGTATCCTTCATGCGCACGCACAAACAGCCGTCGTCGGCATCTCCGGCGGTCTGGACTCAACACTGGCACTGCTTGTCACCGTCATGACATTCGATGCGCTGAAGATGCCGCGCGAACAGATCATCGGTATCACCATGCCCGGCTTCGGCACAACCGGACGTACCTACAACAATGCCGTCAACCTGATCCGCTCCCTCGGTGTAACCCTGAAAGAAATCTCAATCAAGGAAGCCTGCCTGCAACATTTCAAGGACATCAATCACGACCCGTCTGTTCACGACGTAACATACGAGAACAGCCAGGCACGCGAACGGACCCAAATCCTCATGGACGTCGCCAATCAGGAAAACGGCCTTGTCATCGGAACCGGCGACCTTTCCGAACTGGCACTCGGCTGGGCTACCTACAACGGTGACCACATGTCGATGTACGGCGTAAACGGCAGCATTCCCAAAACGCTGGTCAGATATCTGGTCGAATGGGTTGCCAACAACCGCGTGGACGAGGCTTCCCGCCTCACCCTGCTGGACATCGTCGATACGCCTATCAGTCCTGAACTGATCCCGGCAGACGAAAACGGTAATATCAAACAAAAGACAGAAGACCTGGTCGGCCCATACGAATTGCACGACTTCTTCCTCTATCACTTCCTCCGCTTCGGCTCGCACCCGTCCAAGATTTATTTCCTGGCACAGATTGCCTTCGCCGGGGTGTATGACAATGCGACAATCAAGAAATGGCTATACACCTTCTTCCGCCGCTTCTTCCAGCAACAGTTCAAACGCAGCTGCCTGCCCGACGGACCGAAAGTGGGTTCCGTCAGCCTGTCACCGCGTGGAGACTGGCGTATGCCGAGCGACGCGGTATCAAGGCTTTGGCTGGAGGAGATAGAAAGTCTTCCATTGTAAAACAAAACAGCATTTTTTATTTCATATGGCAAAAACCCTTCAACCGTTCACTTTTCCTCTACAAACATTAGTTTTCAAAAGGTGTACGAATGAAGGGGTTGCTATTTAAGATTCATGAAAGGTTCATGAACCTTTGCGCCCAAACCTTTCACCCTTTATACAGCTTGTAAATCAATGTACGCAAAGAAAAAAGTGACAGGTTGAACAGTTTGTGAGTAATCAATTGTCAATTGACAATTGTTTCGCTCCCGTCCCATAAAATATAGCCTTAAGTCATAAAAATATACCCTTAAGGGTGTATGGTGACAGGCTATAGGGTAGCAGCAAATAGGGTATAACCTGTTCGGGAAAAGGGTATAACCTTTTGAAAAAAAGGTCGGCACCTTTTTGGAAAGCGATGCCGACCGCTTTCCAAAGAGATGCCGACTCTTTTTTACAGAAAAAGGCTACCGGAACCCCGATAGCCTTTTCGCATATATTTCTTCGATCTTTCTTATTCAGACAAAGCAAATGCCGGTTGACGGTGAATCCACTGTCCGCGAGTGAAGTCGGGGAAGTCAACCAATGCACCGCCACGAGCGATAGACATTTCAGACAAACCGGAAATAGCACTCCATGCAGCAGCATCGTAGCAGTCCATAGGAGCCGGTTTCTTATTATGGATGGCGTTGATCAGGTCGAACATCATCACATAGTCCATACCGCCGTGTCCAGCCTGTGCAGCTTCCGCTTCATGTTTAGACCAC
Source organism: Parabacteroides sp. AF48-14 (assembly GCF_003477465.1). Classification (NCBI taxonomy): domain Bacteria; kingdom Pseudomonadati; phylum Bacteroidota; class Bacteroidia; order Bacteroidales; family Tannerellaceae; genus Parabacteroides; species Parabacteroides sp. AF48-14. Next base: position 31,182 of record NZ_QUDI01000012.1, on the reverse strand, counting down.
AAAGTATGGTCGTATTTCTTGAACCATTCTTCCGAATCGTCCCAACGGTGAGGTTTGGATTTACCCTGAACATATACATGGTCGCCATCGTTCATCCACAAACCTTCGGTACCCTGGATACGGAAGCCCAATGAATAAGGACGGGGAGAGTTTGTATCGTGAGTAACGATGATTGTCTGTCCGTTTGCACATTTGATCATGGAAGTTACGATATCACCCAAGTTGAAACGAACCTTTGCCAACGGATGGTTTTCACCGCCATTGTCTACGATAAACTTATGCAGGCCGCGTGACTGTGTTGCCATAGCCGACAAAGACAGGAAACGGTTACCGCGGTTGATATCCAAACAGTTTGCAACCGGGCCGATACCGTGAGTCGGATAGATATCACCGTTACGACGTACGGAATGGTTCGTACGCCACTGAGCTTCGGCAAAAGCTGTCGGGCCCATACGCAGGTCACCGCTTCCCGGTACATAGTTATAATGCTTTCCATCGTTGAACTTCACTTCGCGCAAGTCATGTTCGTAACCGCATTCTCCATGCAGGATTTCACCGAACAAGCCCTGACGGACCATATTCAACGCAGCCATACAGTCACGACGATAACAAACATTTTCCATGATGTTCAAATGGCTTCCGGTAGCTTCCGAAACGTTTACCAGATCCCAACATTCTTCCAGCGTATTAGCAGCTGAAACTTCAACGCCGACATAAGGAACGCCTGCTTTCATGGCAGCAACCGACATCGGTACGTGCCACTCCCACGGGCTGGCAATGATAACGCAGTCAAATTCTTCGTTATTCAACATCTTTTCAAATTCACGTTCGCTACCGGTATATACTTTCGGAGCCGGAACATTGAATTTAGCGATATGATCCAACGTGCGCTGGATAGGACCAGCCTGGATATCACAGATCGCTACGATCTTGTTACCGGGGATAGACAATACGTTGTTGATGTGTTCGTGGCAACGTGAACCCGTACCGATAAAGCCGAAACGCAGTTTGCCATCATCTTTGCCAACCGGTTTCTTCTTTTGAGCACTTGCTTCTGTTGCTACTGTAGCGGCGGCGTTACCGCTCAAGGCAAGACCTGCTGTACCGATTCCGGCAGCGGTCATCTTTTTCAGGAATGAACGACGAGTGTTTTCCATTTTTCAATTTAGAATTTTATGTTAAGTGGGCAAATTTATAATATTCCGTGAATATTTCAAAGAAGATAGCCCTTTATTTTGCTGCCGCTCTTTTCTTATTTCTCCAGAAACTACCGTCGCGTTTGCTGCCAAACATGTTCCGGCGTTTCGATTCTTCCTTCAGTGCCTGTTTCTTTTCGGCTACCGCTTCCTTTACTTCGGCCGTCTCGAACTCGTGCCCTCCGGCAACCGGAACGGCTTTTCCGATCAGTTTTTGGATATCTTTCAGATACGGTACTTCCTCCGCATCGCAGAAGGAGAAAGCAACTCCGCTGCGACCTGCACGGCCTGTACGACCGATGCGGTGCACGTATGTCTCCGGAACGTTCGGCAGGTCATAGTTGACCACATGCGAAAGGTGATCCACATCGATACCGCGTGCAGCAATATCGGTAGCGATCAACACGCGTGTCGTATGATCTTTGAAGTTACTCAATGCCCGTTGACGGGCGTTCTGTCCCTTGTTTCCATGAATGGCTTCCGCTCCTATTCCGGCCTTGTTCAAGACACGTGCCACTTTATCCGCCCCATGCTTCGTACGGGTGAAGACCAATACGGATTCCAGCGAGCGGTCACCCAACAGATTCGTCAGCAAGTTTATCTTATCCGCTTTTTCCACAAAATAGACAGACTGGTCTATCGTATCGACTGTAGAAGAAGCAGGCGTCACCTCCACCTTTTCCGGTTCATGCAGGATCGTCCCGGCCAGGCGTTCGATCTCCGGCGGCATGGTCGCGGAGAAAAACAAAGACTGGCGCTTTTTAGGCAACAGCGGCAGGATACGTTTGATGTCATGGATAAAACCCATGTCGAGCATCCGGTCCGCCTCATCCAAAACGAAATACTCCAATGTATTCAGGCGGATAAAACCTTGGTTGATCAGGTCCAGCAAACGGCCGGGCGTTGCAATCAATACATCCACACCCCGTTCCAAGGCATCGGTCTGAGGTTTCTGGCCTACGCCACCGAAGATAACCGTATGCCGCACGTGCGTATAACGTCCGTAAGCGGTAAAACTTTCGCCGATCTGGATTGCCAGTTCACGCGTCGGGGTCAGGATCAAGGCTTTAATACCCGGTCTGCGGCCATTCTTGCCCTGTTCTTCTATCTTCTGGATAATGGGAATGGAGAAAGCGGCAGTTTTACCTGTTCCGGTTTGCGCGCAACCTAATAGATCTGATCCATCCAACACGACGGGAATGGCTTCGGCTTGTATAGGAGTGGGAGTTGTGTACTGTTCTTTTACAAGAGCCTTTCGTATCGGCTCGATTAATTCTAATTGTTCAAATGTCATATAAAAGGATGAGCCGTCGCGGCTCGTTAAATAAATAATGAGGACAAAGATAAACAAAAATCCGGCATCTCGGCAATTATTTCCTATATTTGCGTGCTTTTATCAAACATTCAGTTCCTTTTTGCTTCTTATGAGAGAATTATTGTTACTACTCAAACGGTTTTTCGGATACACTTCTTTCCGTCCCTTACAGGCCGAAATCATACAGCGCATCTTGCAAAAAGAAGATTCGCTGGTCCTGATGCCTACAGGTGGCGGCAAGTCGATCTGTTTCCAACTGCCGGCCATCTATCTGCCGGGAACAGCCGTGGTAGTATCTCCCCTCATCGCTTTGATGAAAGACCAGGTGGAAGGGCTGATTGCAAACGGTATTCCGGCTGCAACGCTCAACAGCATGATGCCGGAGGAAGAACGACACCGCGTACGGCAACTCTGCATACAGGGAAAAGTAAAACTGCTTTACATATCACCCGAAGGCATCATGAGCGAACTGCACTGGCTCCTGCCTCGCATCGACATATCGCTGATTGCCATCGACGAGGCCCATTGCATCTCGCATTGGGGACATGACTTCCGGCCGGAATATACCCAACTATCCGTATTGAAAGATAACTTTCCGAAAGTCCCGCTAATAGCCCTGACGGCTACGGCAGACAAGATCACCCGTACGGATATCATCAACCAGTTGAAACTGCGCGATCCGCAAACATTCATTTCATCGTTCGACCGCCCGAACCTCTCGCTGACCATCCGCCGCGGACTGAGCAAAAAAGAAAAGATTGCAGCTATCGTCCATTTCATAAACAAGCACCACAGGCAGAGCGGTATCATTTACTGCATGAGCCGCAATGGGACGGAATCATTGGTGGAAGAACTGTCCGAATACAGTATCCAGGCGGTAGCTACCACGCCGGGCTTAGTCCGATGCAACGTGAAAAGGCACAGGACGATTTCATCAACGACCGTGTCAACGTGGTCTGCGCAACAGTCGCTTTCGGCATGGGTATAGACAAAAGCAATGTCCGCTGGGTGATTCATTATAATATGCCGGGAAGTATCGAAAACTACTACCAGGAGATAGGGCGTGCCGGACGGGACGGGATGAAAAGCGATACGCTCCTCTTCTACTCCGTCTCGGACATCCTGCTCCTCCGCCGCTTTGCAGAAGAGAGCGGACAGAAGGATGTCAGCCTGCAGAAACTGAACCGTATGCGCCGTTACTGCGAAGCGGATATTTGCCGCCGGCGTATCTTACTCAGCTATTTCGGGGAAGAGACAGACAAAGACTGCGGTAACTGCGACGTATGCAAGAACCCGCCCCAGCGCTTTGACGGAAGCGTCCTGGTCCAAAAAGCTTTGAGCGGGATTTTCCGTACCGGACAGACAGCCAACATGCACCTGCTGATCGATATATTACGCGGTGCAGAAAAGGAGGAACTGACAGAAAAAGGATACGACAAACTAAAGACCTACGGCGTAGGCAAGGACCTTTCTTATAAAGAATGGAAAGAATATCTTTACCAGATGCTCCAGCTCGGCTATATCGAGATCGATTATATGTCTGCCGGACATCTGAAAGTCACACCCTTAGGGCGTAAGATACTTTTCGGTGAACAGCAAGCCTTGCTGACCGTCTATCAGAAGACAAAAGACTTTGCCCTCCCCACCCGGAAAGGTGGCTACAAATACCGGCCGATCCGTCCGCTTCAGTCTGCTTCTGTCGAAGATACGCTGCTCGACTCCTTGCAACAGCTCCGCAAACAGATTTCCGAACGCGAGCATATCCCCGCCCACCTCATCTTTTCGGATGACGCACTGGATGATATGGTTCAAAAGAGGCCGGTTACACTCGATGAGTTCAGCGAGATACGCGGTGTCGGAGAGCTGAAGTTAGACAAATACGGAAAAGTATTCGTCGCCTTGATCCGTTTTGTACTGCGTCTGCCGAAGTAATGAATAAAAAAAGAAAAACAATCCCTCTATTCTTTTGTTTTTATTATATATTTACACGACAGATAAAATAAAGAATAGATACGATGAGCCGGTTCCCATACTTTTGATACTTTGCCTTTCCACACTCAGTTTTTGCACGACTAAATCAGGAGAGTCGCAAAACGCCGATTCCCAGAAACAAGATACACTGGTGACAGCTACCACCCCCGATAAAGACACGATTCTCGTTCCTATAGAGATTGTTATCGAAAAGGAATTGCTTTATGACCAGCATACATTAGCCGATACTTATCCCTACAAAGATACGACACGTGTATTCCAATGGGGTAAGATAAAGGAACGTCTACGGTTGCTCGATTCTATCCAACAGAAACCTGCACGCTGGGCGATCCTCCAAAACTACAGGAACAAGAACGGGGAAGCCCCGTTAGTCCGGAAGTTTCACAGGGATGCCTATAAACGGGTTTCCGACACGTTGGGCATCGAGCGTTACCAGTCTGTTCCGCTCTACCTGCCGGAAGATACACTGACTGCAGAACGTTATGGCCGTGACGGCGATCTCGTCAAGCTATTGGAGGAAGGCGATCGCCTATCCCGTATCCAAACGATCTATACGGACGGGGAATGGCTGATTCCGAAGAAATACGTCAAGCCGATAGCCGATACGGTCACTTTTAATAAAGCCATATTCGTCGATGTGACCAACCAAAACATTGCAACTCTTGAACATATCGGTTCCAAATGGCTGGTCAGAAGCATGAATCCCGCCACAACCGGCCAGCACCACCCTCCCTATGCGCAAGAGACGCCGTTAGGCATGTTTGTTGTCCAGGAAAAGAAAGCAAGGATGATTTACCTGGTTGACGGAAGCAAGGAAACAGGAGGATTCGCCCCATATGCCAGCCGTTTTACAAACGGAGGCTATATTCACGGGGTTCCGGTAAACGCACCGCGAAAGTCGCTGATCGAATACAGCCCGACACTCGGAACGACTCCACGCTCCCATATGTGTGTCCGGAATGCGACTTCACATGCCAAGTTTGTTTATGATTGGGCACCTGTAAATGAGACTATTGTTTTCGTTTTTGATTAAAAGTCTTATCTTTGTGCGACATTACTTAATCTTTATGTTATCACGCGTTTGTCTATATCTGATTTTTCTATTTCTTCCTGCCAACTATACGGCAACCAGAAGTACGTCTCCCTCTGTACCGGCAATACCATTATCGGATTGCCAGCAGCTATACACAGATATGCAACTCGAAAACGTGGTCAATTATAAGGCTTTCGAATATGCACTAACCGGGGCAAAAGCAATCGAGCGACGGAACAAAGATATCATTACCCTCATCGACTTCAGCAAGCCGTCGACAGAAGAACGGCTTTACGTACTGGATATCCGCCATAAAAAGCTACTGTTCTCATCCCTTGTCTCACATGGGAAAAACAGCGGCGGTAATTATGCCACTTCCTTTTCCAATGAAGTGGGTTCCTATAAAAGCTCGTTAGGTTTTTTCGTTACAGAAAACACTTATCAGGGTAAAAACGGATATTCCCTCATTCTGAACGGTTTGGAAAAAGGCTTCAATGACCGGGCAAAAGAGCGGGCGATCGTGATGCACGGTGCCAGTTATTGCAATCCGTCTGTTGCAGCATCCGCCGGTCGCCTGGGAAGAAGTTTCGGCTGTCCCGCCCTGCCTCCGTCACTGACTAAACCGATCATCAATACCATTAAGAACGGGACTTTACTCTATATTTATGCCAACGATAAGCATTACCTGAGTCACAGCACAATCTTATCCACCGAAAACTCTATTTCTCCAAATTCAATCATTGCATTAAACAACCGGATACGGGAATAACGCGCCAAATCATCCGGACGGATATCTTCCCGGACAATCTCTCCCCTGTCCAACAAAGAGGCTCTTTTCGTTCCGACCAACAACGGCATGGCGGGAGTAACCCACTGCGCGCCGTCCCAAAGCGCAACATTACAGATAGAAGTATCGGTCAACAGTCCTTTCCGCACAATCAGGACATCATCTTGCGTCTTACGAAGCGCAAACAAGCGGTCCAATAGCTCCCGATCCGTACTTTTATAAGAATAGTCTGCATCATCGCAAACAACTAACCGCAAAGATGAAACAGGACGCAGGTGATAAGCCGCATACTCCACCTTCAGGATGTCATCTACATACTCCACCCGGCATTTTGTCCGCTCCCGGAAAGTATCCGGCTGAATATAGTCCGCCAGATCGAGCCCTCCCGCTTGCAACAACACTTCCCGACGCGTCTCATTCATACGCTTGTTATGATAGGACAAGTTGTGAATCCGCCCGTCCTCTATACGGATTGTTTCAATAAATGGGAACATATACCTTCTGTTTCATTTCATTATACTCGCTCGACAAATCGCTCTTGGCAGTAATGCCGCCACCGCTCTTAAAGACCAGGCTACCATCCGCCAGTTGTTCCAAAAAGCGGATCATAACAGCACTATTCAAGCTGCTTCCATCAAAATAGCCCATCACGCCGGTATAGAAACCTCTTTCATAGGTCTCCGCCTCCGCAATAATTTCCATCGTCTTTTTCTTCGGCGCCCCGGTTATAGAACCTGCCGGAAGAAGGTGAAAAAGCAATTCCCCCACTCCCGCCTGCCAGTCTGTCGCAAGACGTCCGCGAATCTCGGAACTGACCTGCAACAAGGCCCCTCGATGTGTTTGCAATTCGTCTATATAACGATAGCGGGTAACCTCCACCTCCGTAGCAACCCTGCTCAGGTCATTCCGGATCAGATCGACAATAGTGGCATGTTCGGCCGTTTCCTTCGGATCATCCAGTATCCGCCTGCGGGCATCCGGTAAGGTAGCGTCAATCGTCCCTTTCATCGGATAAGAGTAGATAAACCCATCTTGTATCTTCACAAATATTTCGGGAGAGAAGACTACGAAACGATCTTTCATCCACAACTTATATCGTGCCTCCGAACGATAGAAAACCTCCAGCAGACTCAAATTACTCCGGACAGGCGTCAGGCAGGTGAGGTTTGTCAGATAAGAGTTTCCGGCCCGGATATGGCTGACCACTTTCCGGAAAGAATCGGCATAAGCCTCCAGCGATATGGGAAATGTTTCCCATTGGACTACCGGACTGCCATTTCCCGTAAAGCCGGCGCACATTCCCTCTTCCACATTCGTCAAACCATCCAGGTTATAGAGCAATTCAGCCGGATCGACCCGGTCTGTCTCCTCTACAAAAACACAATCCTGCTTATAATCGACCACAAACAGGAAAGGCCGCCTTTCCGCACCCAACAGGTTCATACGGCAGACGGCCTCTGTACGATTACAAAATTTCATATCAGAAAACGTTCGGTCAAGCCTCCAAAGGCATCGATACGACGATCACGGAAGAAAGGCCACCAACGGCGCACGTTCTCACTACGTGTTTTATCAATCTCGACGACCCGTATTTCTTCATCGTTATTAGATAATTCAGTTAGTAATTCGCCTTGCGGACCCGCCACGAAGCTATTCCCCCAGAACCGGATACCATTCGTCTGGCCGGAAGGGTCCGGCTCATGTCCGACACGGTTCACCGTAATAACCGGAAGCCCGTTTGCCACAGCATGACCGCGTTGCACGGTCACCCAAGCCCCTAACTGACGTTGCTTTTCTTCCTCCGTATCACTACTCTCCCAACCGATAGCTGTCGGATAGATCAACAGCTCCGCTCCTTTCATCGCCATCAGGCGGGCAGCCTCCGGATACCACTGGTCCCAGCAAACCAATACGCCCAATTTGCCAACCGAAGTCTGGATCGGCTCGAAGCCAGATCACCGGGAGTAAAATAGAACTTCTCATAATAAGCCGGATCATCCGGAATATGCATCTTACGGTATTTCCCGGCAATAGTGCCATCCTTCTCGATCACCACAGCCGTATTGTGATACAATCCGGACGCCCGTTTCTCAAACAAAGAAAGTACCAGCACAATCCCTAATTCCTTCGCCAATGCCCCGAATATCTCGGTTGAAGGACCGGGTATCGGTTCCGCCTGATCGAACACCGCCGTATCTTCCGTCTGGCAAAAATAAAGCCCGTTATGCAACTCCTGCAAAACAACCAGCCCCGCCCCTTGCGAAGCACAAGCCCGGATATTCCGTTTCAGCTTCTCAATATTAGCAGTGCGGTCCCCCGTATTCGCCTGCTGCACCAATCCAACCTTTAACGTATCTCCCATCTTATCTTTTAACTCTTAATTCTTAATTCTTAATTTTCAACAGACAACCCCTTCCGGATACTGCATCGTCACACAATGCAAAGAACCGTGCTGCTTAATCAACGGCAAGCAATTGATCCCAATGATTTCACGATCCGGGAATGCTTGCTGCAAAGCAGCTTTTGCCAATTCGTCTTTCGGCGAATCATAATAAGGCAGCAACACCGCCCCATTGATGATCAGAAAGTTTGCATAAGTGGCCGGAAGACGCTCTCCTTCCCATTCCACCGGGTCCGCCATCGGTAGCGGGATCAGCCGGTAAGGTTTACCGTCCGCCTGCCGGAAAGCCTGCAATTCCTGTTCCATCGCCCGGAGTTCTTCAAAATGCTCATCCGACTCATCCGTACATTGCACGTATGCAATCGTATCTTCACTACAGAACCGGGCCAACGTGTCGACATGGCTGTCCGTATCGTCACCGGCCAGATAACCGTTTTGCAGCCATAAAATACGCTCAAACCCGAACACGTCTTTCAAATAGGCTTCCAGTTCCTCCTTCTGCAAATATTCATTCCGGTTCACCGAAGAAAGACACTCTACGGTCGTCAGCAATGTACCCCTGCCGTCCGACTCTATACTGCCACCCTCCAACACAAACGGCTGCATATTGACAGACAGGACACCATCGGCAAAAGTTCCCTGCGCAAACAGGTTACGGGTTATCAGGTTATCCAGATTTGCCGCGAACTTCATTCCCCAACCGTTAAACACGAAATCGTACACAAGAGGTTCCCCCTGGTCGAATACGGAAATACCGCCATGATCACGCGCCCAGGTATCGTTTGTTTCCATCTCCCGGAAAATAATCCGACTATAGTCCACATCGCCCAACTGTCCGCGTACCGCCTGTTCATCCGGGCAGACAATCAGCAACTTCTCACGTTTGATCACCTCTTTGGCAATCGAGACAAAGCAAGGCACCACCTCGTCCAATATCGGAGCCCAGTCCGTATCTTCGTGCGGCCATGTCAACTGTACGGCACTTTGCGGATACCACTCCGCCGGTAATACTATTTTATCTTCCATCTGTATTCAGTATAACTTTTCTTCTTTGTGCAAATGTAAGCATTTTAAGTCGTAAAAAAACAGGTCGGAATATTTGGAATATTAAGAAACCTATTTAACTTTGCAGCACAAAGTACTTTTCACAGCAGCGAATAGATATGAACAAACAATTAGAAGACATAAAAGCCATACGGGAAATGATGGAAAGATCCTCCAAGTTCCTATCATTAAGTGGATTATCAGGCATAACTGCCGGAGTTGCAGCTATTATCGGAGCCTTTGTAGCCGATTTTTATATCCTGACACCCGGCAATACCTTAGCAAGCACTAACGAAAACACAGTGCATACACTGCTCCTTTTACTGGCGGATGCCTGCATCGTCTTACTGATTTCGATAAGTGCAGGCATGTATTTCTCGTGGAGGAAAGCACGAAAAAGCAACAGTAAGCCATCGGCTGCCCTGATCCGCAAAACGCTCTACAATTTAGGAGTCCCACTTGTCACCGGTGGTATTTTCTCCCTTGTCTTCCTGCTACAAAACGATATTACGATGGCATTGGCCATGACACTTGTTTTCTATGGACTGGCTTTGTTCTGTGTATCAAAATATACATACGACGAAATTCATTACCTGAGCTTGGGAGAGATCGTTTTGGGAATCGCAGCGGTTATCTGGCCAACACATGCTTTCTGGTTCTGGATCTTCGGGTTCGGTTTTTTCCATATAGCCTACGGTTCACTCATGTATATCAAATATGATTTGAATAAAGGATGAAAAACATAATATCCAAATTAAATAAAGCTTTTGAAAGCCGCATCAGGTTAGGCATTATGTCTATCCTCTCAGTCAATGATTCAGCTGACTTCAACACGATGAAGCAGTTGATGGACCTGACTGACGGCAACCTGGCAAGCCACCTGAAAGCGTTAGAAGGATTAGGGTATATCCAATCCACCAAACAATTTATAGGTCGCAAGCCCAACACGACCTATACCATTACGGAAGAAGGACAAAAAGCTTTCAAAGAACATTTGAACGCATTGGAAGAGTTGATCCGATAATTTTTTTTGCCCATCCACTTTGAGATACAAAGTACTTTCATACACATAAACAGATAATCTTATGACAACAACACCGAAAAGAACAGAAAAAACGAGCCAGACTATCACCTTTAAGGCTCTGATTATTGCCGTACTAACAATCCTCTTGCTAATTCCGGGATTGATGATCCAGGATTTGATCCAGGAACGGAAAAACAGAAGCGTAGAAACAATAGAGAAAATAAACGCAAAATGGAGCAATGCGCAAACGGTTTGCGGCCCTATCCTCTGTGTCCCCTATACAACCACGTACACGGATTCTGATAACAAAATCACCAAACGCCTGCATACGCTGAGCATCACACCGGAAGAACTGAACATCAATACCCGCCTGTTCCCGGAAGAAAGACATTACGGAATCTATAAAACAATCTTGTATAAGAGCGAGATAGACGTAGAAGGACAGTTTGACAAAGCCACCTCCTTACAGATTGAAAACAGCGTTATCCACTGGAACAACGCGTATGTCACGATCGGCTTGTCAGACCTGAGAGGTATAACCGATAATATAGAATTCAACCTGAACGGCCATTCATACACAGCAGAAGCGACAGGCAACAGCGATGAACTGTCAGGCAAGATTCTGACTGTCGGCATAGGCGACTCTCTGGCACCGGAAACAGGTCAGCCCTTAAACTTCAACTACAAACTGAAACTAAACGGAAGCAGTAACATCAACTTTATCCCCATTGGCAAAACCAGCAAGGTACAGGTTGCCGGCGCATGGAGTTCACCGGGTTTCATCGGGAACTTCAGTCCGGAACATACGATTACGGAAAAGGGATTCGAAGCCTCATGGAGCATACTCCGCTTCAATCGTAATATCCCGGATATGTGGTCCGATAATCAAGTTGAGTCCTTCTATGACTCCACATTCGGTGTCAGCCTGGTCGACCCGGTCGATCATTACCAGCAGAACATGCGTTCAGCCAAATATGCCCTCATGTTCATTGCCCTCACTTTCGTTGTCTTTTTCTTTGTAGAGATACTTACCCGGACACGCATCCACCCGATCCAGTATCTATTAGTCGGCATCGCTCTAATCCTGTTCTACAGTTTGTTATTGTCTATTTCAGAACAGATAAATTTTGCGGTTGCCTACCTGATTGCCAGTGTTGCCACAATCGGATTGATAACCGCTTATACACACAGTATCTTTAAGAACAAGACGCAAACCGGCGCACTTGCCTTGTTCCTTTGTATTCTGTACTTATTCCTGTTTGTAATCCTGCAACTGGAGGATGTCGCTTTGCTGATCGGAAGTATCGGGCTATTCATCATTTTAGGAATCATCATGTACTTCTCCCGCAAAATAAATTGGTACAAACAAGAAGATACAGAGGAAGAGCACGGCACAAAACCGGAAACAGCCAGTCAGCCAACCGAGTAATGAGAAATACACCTTTACAGTATTTTCTCTATAATTTCCTGCAACTTGCTGTTTTCTCCCCATTTCCGAAGTAAGGAAAGCAAAGATGCATCCATCACTTTTGACTGGTTGACAGCAAGGACTTCGGTGAAAGCTTCCAACAATCGTTTCAAGTCTTTCACCGGAGTTTCAGGCAAACCGGACAGGAAAGAGAGCAACAGCAATTCCAGTTCGTGGTTATGCCGGGGCGAGATATTCATCATATCTTCAGTCACCAAGCCTGCAAACCGTTGTATAGGCGACCATTCATGCGATTGGATCTCACCCAGGATCTGTCCGACGGCAAAACTGTCCATCTTCCCTTTCTTCACAAATTCCGCCCATAGCTCGGCCGCATTCGTACGGACCGTCTTATTGACACTCAACAGGCAGATCGCCAGATAAGTCTTCGCCATCTTCCCCCACCGGAAATCCAACTCACGCAACGTATCGAGCGTCACCAAGTTAAGCTGGCTCAATTCCGTGTCATTCCAGTAAGCATCCCGCACACGGTCACGCACTAACAGGGCCAGCAAGACCTGCGGAGCATTCGGGGATAGCAACAATATCCGCTTCCAGTCCTTTTCGCGCAAAGACATTTTCCAAAACGTTTCGACCAATAGCGGGATACGCGAGCAAGGACGATACGTCACATACAGCGCATAACCGCCAAAACGTCTTTGTATCTGGACATTCTTGTCCGACGGAGGAAGCAGTTGCAAGATACGGTCCACCTTGCCGAAAGGCTTCTCAAAAACAAACACATCACAGGGAATATCGCCTGTCAGGTAAGCGCGATTGACGGCGGAATAAGGGAAACCGGCAAATTCTTCATAAACGGTTTCCGGGCTTTTCACCAAACCCGCAGTCATCCACAAAGCCTGTTGCGTAAAGCGTCCCTTCGGGCGGGCTTTCGGATCGAACAGGAAAAGAAGCAATTCGCGATATTCGCCTGTCAACTCTTTATCCGCCAGCCGGAGCGCATCTTTCGTCCGGTCCAGCGCCACACGGGACAAGGCGATCTGAAAATCCAGATTATCCGGTTTGGCTTTCGCATTCTGATACTCCTGCAGGCGTAATACGAGGACTACCGGATCAATCCATGCCGGTCGGTGCGTAGGCGTGGATAAGAGCGGTAAAGTATTCTTTTCCCTGATTTGTTTTGTGATACGCTTGGCAAGTTCCCAATAGGGTTTATAATCCCGATAGGACTGCTGTGCTTTTTTACTTTTTATGCCACTGTCCACCTGCAGATTATTCACATAGAACTCATAAAACTCCGGCGTGCAGCCTTCATATTCCTGGAATAGCACTCCGGCATAATCGATTAGAAAAGAAGCAAGAAGGACATCCAGGTCTCCCACTCCTTCCACCTGGTCTTTCATAATCAACCGGGCCTGCTCGAAAGCAGGTATCATACGGGTGGCATCCTTCGGTTTCACAGACGGATGTATCCGGACCAAAGAGGCTATCACCAAATCGAGATGAAAACTCTCGTTCTCCTCTATCGGTTGACTTATCAAAGAAATCAAGCCCTTCAAATTGGCTACCTCCGGTATCCGCATCTCTTCACGTATAAGAGGCATCGTAGAGTTTAATTGTTTTTTCTGTATACCCATAGAACAATATGTTTATCTGTGTACAAATATATAACAGTCAATATTATATCAAATATAAACATAAAAAACGAACTATTGTTCTACAGACCGTATTTATCGCAAAAAAAGGCGCCTCTCACGAGGTGCCTTTTCCAAACGCAACGAATAATTTATTAACTACTTACACACTTATGATTTCTTGCAATCGCAAGAAGAATATGCTACCAACATCCAGACCAGCTTTTCCTGTTCTTTCAGGTAATCGCTCATCAGCGCTACTGTTGCCTCGTCGCCCGATTCGGATGCTAAGGAGAGCAACTTGCGTTCTTCGGCGATGAATTGGCCGTAGGTGTTCAGGATATTTTCCAGTGCTTCGTCGGCACAGGATACGCCCGATACTTCCTTCACTTTGGCGACTTTCAGGTATTCGCTGAACTTGTTGACAGGCACGCCACCCAACATCAGGATGCGTTCTGCCAGTTCGTCGACCTTTTCGGCAGCATCGTTATACATCTCTTCGAATTTACTGTGGAGAACAAAGAAACCGTGTCCCTTGATGTTCCAGTGGAAACCGCGAAGGTTTGTATAAAATACCTGATAATCGGCTAATAACTGTTGTAATGCTTCCACTACTTTACCTGCTGCAACTGCGTCCAAATGGATATAATCTAATGTCTTCATAATGCTTTACTTTTTAATTGTTATACTTTTTGTTTTTCTTGTACTGCAAAGATACATCAGACATAAGTTGCTGTCAAACAGATAATTTCTATACCATATAGATAGAATCTATACAAACCGTCTCAACTTACTCTCCCGGTACGGAAGTACGGACGGCGTTCACTTCTTGGGGCAACCAGACCGCCATCTCGCCTTTCCCGCGATGCGCCCAGGCATAATAGGGAATCAATGTCAACGTCACGTCTTTAACAGTCAGGCGGCCACTTGCATCATAGTCCAACGCCTGTGCCGAAGTCTTGATCTCATTAATTCCATGCAGCAGATCCGGCTTGCGTTCAAGCGTAAACTCGGGCTTACGGTTCACCAATACACCCAGGATACTGAAATCATTGTCCGGCCATTCGGCACAGTAGACGACCGGCCCACGCTCTACGGCTACACGCCCCCGGTCGGCTTCCACCTTTGCATTGGCCTTGACCGTATGCGGCTCCATATCAAAATGCACCTCTACCACATCCCCCTTTTTCCACTGGCGTGAAACAGAGAAATATCCCTTTTCCAATCCGCTCTCTACCGCTTCGCCATTTACTTTAATGGAATAGCCCAACTGCTTACCGTCGGAGAACGTGTACAGGTCACTCGGCACCACTTCGCCTCTCACCCAACCCGGGATGCGGATTTTCAACGTAAAGTCTTGCTTCCCTTTAGGGGTTACATTCAGGCGGATATCGCCGTTCCAGGGGTATTCGGTGCTCTGGGCCAATTGCAGGCTCTTTCCGTTCACCTTCAGGTCGGACGTGTTGCTCATAAAAAGGTTGACATATACATCTTTGTCATGCACCGCATATACATATCCCGGCAAAGAGGGAATAAAACGGCAGATATTAGACGGGCAGCAGGCACAGCCGAACCAGGGCTGGCGCTGATGCTGGCCGGTCGACTCCAACGGATTCGGATAGAAGAAACCACCACCATCTAAGGAGACACCCGAAATCAAACCATTATATAAGGTACGCTCGAGAACATCATAATATTTGGATTCTCCGTGAAGCAGGAACAGGCGGTAGTTCCAATATACATTCCCGATTGCGGCACAAGTCTCGCAATAGGCGGTCAGGTTCGGCAATTCGTAGTTTTTCCCGAAAGCCTCCCCTTCATTGGTTGCCCCGATACCGCCTGTGAGATAAAGTTTCTTCGCCGCTACATTTTCCCAGATGCGGTCGATAGCATGGACATATCCCGTATCGCCTGTCAGGGCAGCCACATCTGCCATACCGGAATACATATAGGCTGCACGCACGGCATGACCGACGGCTTCATCCTGTTCCAACACCGGCTTATGCGCCTGGCTGTAAGCATCTTTACGGGCCGTATGGCCACGCTTGTCAAGAAAGAATTTGGCAAGGTCGAGATATTTCCGCTGTCCTGTTGCTAAATAAAGTTTACAAAGCGCCATCTCGGCAATCTGATGACCGGGCACCAAAACGAGCTGTCCGGGTTTGTCGCCTATCGCCTTCTCCACACAATCGGCATATTTAATCGCTATATCCAGAAAATTCCTTTTCCCGGTTGCCTGGTAATGTGCTACAGCCCCTTCCACCATATGGCCCAAATTGTAAAACTCATGGCTCAGCTCTTCCACTTTTTCCCATCGCCGGCTGCCTGCCCATTCATGCGGATGCTGCGGGTTCATGGTGCGGGCCGTATATAAATAGCCGTCCGGTTCCTGCGCGGCAGCCACAATGGTCAGTACGCTGTCGATATATTTATCCAGTTTCTTATCCGGATAGGTCTGCATGGAATAGCTCGCCCCTTCGATCGTCTTATAGACATCCGTATCATCGAACGAGAACCCTTCGACCTTATAATCGCTGTTAGGATGGGCCGCTTTCACGAAGTTTTCATAACGCCCCGTTTCTTCGCATTTACTGAATGCAAGCGGGATAGTCACCTCACGGCTGGCCTTCAGTCTTTGTCCCCAGAAACTATCGGTTACTTTTACGGATGTGAAGGGAACAGGCGTTATCGGGTAGCCGCCGTCATGCGTTTGTGCACTGCCTGCCAAACTTATGCCGGCAAGTGCAACTAATAAGATTTGCTTCATTATATATAAGAATTAAGTTACGCGATCTTTAAAGTGTAAAATTACACACTTAATCAAAAAAAGCAATTCAACACCTGTATGTTATTGAACAGCATTGTTTCAAAATTGGTAAGTTTTGAATCTCCTGCAAACCTAATGAATTACAATAACCCCCTTTTTTACCGTTTTTCTATTTCGTCCGAAATTCTGATCGATTTTGGATTGACTCTTTTCACGGTTTAAACTCCCCTTCCTGACAATAGGAAAAACGAGGTGCGCAGTCCGTTCCGAAAAACGTGCAATTTGATTGCCGAAAGACGGAAACGCCGACAATGTGATAAAGCTTAACTCCCGGAGAATCGATTATTTGAAAATAAAACGGACGGCGTCCCAAATATCGCAAGGAAATTCAGGGGCTTTTTTGCCATGAAAACGGTCCTCTTTTCAATTAGGACGGTCATAATCGCCATTATGACGTCCTAATCTTCGCGAGGTGCCGAGTGCACTACACATTAGCACGGTCGTAATGGCAAAGAGGACGGTCATAATTGCGGAAAACGTTCAAAAAAGAGGAAAAAGCCCCTTTTTGAGGTCAAAAAAGCGGATTAACATTTGTTTTGTTTTGAATGTCTTTTGGAACTGAAAAATGCGTTTTATACAATAAGTCCCCTGGATAGTTGAAAGTTAAGAGTTGAAAATTGAAAGTTTGGAGGGATCGCATTTCTTAATTTACTTTCCATTCAATCACTCCACCCGACTCGCCTTTCTGAAGTTGGATAACCAGTTTCAGGCCGGTAGTCTCAACCGGGGTAAAGTCTACGGAATTATAGCAATCCTTTTTACAGCCGTATTCTCCCTGGGCTTCTACATCTTTCCAGCTATTCCCCTTCCGATACTGCACTTTCCAGCTTGCCGGGACACGGAAGTTGCCGTCATAATGGTCGAAGTCAAGCCAGTAGACCTGCACATTCCGGACACTCTCGGGTTTATCGAAGACATATTCGATCGATTCTTCCGTACCTTCTTTCAACCAGAAATACCAGTAAGGTTTCGACATATCGTCCGAACTTTTCGGGTTCCACTGGTCATTGACGCCGTAACACCATTCACGGCGTTCATGGGCTATACCGTCTTTCTGGATCGGGGCACTGACAACGGTATATGATTTCGCACGTGAAGCGATGTTAGGTTCCGGTGTCGGTCTGGCATATCCGGCCGAAGCTGGAATCCAGACAGCCATTTCAGCATTCCCACGATTATTCCAGGTTGAATAAGGAATCATTTTTACAGGAACATCCTTTTCCGAAACAGTGCCGTTCGCTTCATCACGCTCCATTTCCTTAGCGGTTGTACTCAGTTCCACTATGCCGTTCAATTTGTCTTTCTCATATTGGAATGTGAAAGCGGCATTTTCAGGAAGATACTTATTGAACACATGGTGGTCGGGCATATCGACCCCTTCCAGGCAATACACCATCGGTCCGCGTTCTACGGACAGCAGGCCTTCGTCGGCACGGACCTTTTCATGTGCCTTCACCCGGCGAACCTCCATCGGCATACGGAGTTCGACGACATCACCCGGCTTCCACTGCCGCTCGATCACCACATATCCATGATGTGCTTTCTCTTTCAGCGGCGTTCCATTTACGAAGACGGCACAAGGTTTTCTATCTCTTTTTACAAACGTATAGAGATCGCTGCCGGGAACCGGTTCATCGCCAGTCCAGGCCGGAATGCGGAGTTTCAGGTTAAAAGGGAGAGGCTTTTGCGGCGAGACGGTCAGCTTGACCGTACCGTCCCAGGGATATTCCGTATCCTGGACCAGGGCTACAGTATCACCTGCCAAAGCTATCCGGCTTCGGCTGCCCGCATACAAATTCACATAGAGGTTGTTGCCCTGAGTGGCATACATATATTTGGGAATAGAAGCCATAAAGCGGGTGACATTACCCGGACAGCAGGCACACCCGAACCAGAGCGCCCGTTCGTGCTGCCCCATCGATTCGAGCGGATTGTCATAGAAAAACTTATCGCCACTCAAGGAAACGCCTGATATCACACCGTTATATAAGGCGCGTTCCAATACATCTATATACTTGGCATCCCCTGTTGCCAGGAACATGCGCTGGTTCCAATATACATTCGCTATGGAGGCACACGTCTCGCAATAGGCGCTATGGTTATGCAGTTCATATTCAGGCCCGAACCCTTCCCCTTGGGCACGCGAGCCGATTCCTCCCGTTATGTAGAGTTTTTTCGTCGCCATATTATCCCATATCCGGCAAATAGCATTGAAATAGGCCGTATCTTTTGTCAGTGCCGCCACATCCGCCACTCCTGAATACAGATAGCCGGCACGGACGGCATGTCCGACAATCTCTTCCTGTTGCAGGATCGGTTTATGGTCCTGACTGTAAGCATTCAACCGGTGTCCGTCTGTACCGCGCCCGGTTTCTTCCACAAAATATTTCGCCATATCCAGATATTTCTGCTCACCGGTCACCTTATACAATTTGGCAAGCCCCATCTCTATAATCGGATGGCCGGAAGGCACATGTTTCTGCCCCTCGCCCGGACCAAAATCCTTGCAAACCAAATCGGCATTCTTCAAGGCGATATCGAGCAGACTGCGCTTACCGGTAGCCTGGTAATGTGCGACGGCCGCCTCATACAGGTGACCGCTGTTATAGAGTTCGTGGCTGTTCTGCTTTTCCCAGCGCTTCGATCCCCACCAACGGTTCAGCCGCTCGCATTTGTTCGTCACACACGTTGTCAGGTAGCCGTCCGGCTCCTGGGCTGCCCCGATCAGCGTAATAACACTGTCCAGATAAGCATCCAGTTTCGGGTCATATTTAACGGCAAGCGAATAGGAAGCTCCTTCTATAATCTTATAAGGATCGGTATCGTCGAACGGGAAATCGCCTTTATGCTCCCCTTTGATCAGACCGCCCGCTAACGCGAAGTTATCGAAACGTCCGTTTATTTCACATTGCCTGAAAGCGGAGGGGATGGAAACAGTCCGGTTCACCTCGATGCGGGGCGCCCAGAAATGGTCCGTCACGTGTACTTCGGTAAAAGGGACTTCGACGATATCCTTGTCTGAATGATATGAAGTGGAATGGCAAGCACTCAAAGCAACTGCGGCACCGATGGCTAACACAAACTTTTTCTGCATATATATTATTATTAAGGTGTATATATTAGTTGACATACAAAGAAAGTACATTTTCAACATTTATAAAAACATCACATTCCATTATTTTTTTCTACCTTCGTAGAAATTATATCGACAAAAACAATAACAACAAATAAAGCGTATGAATATACAACAACTCGAATACATTCTGGCCGTAGATACTTACCGTCATTTTGCCAAGGCAGCCGAGCACTGCCGCGTAACCCAACCGACATTAAGCATGATGATACAGAAACTGGAAGACGAGCTGGGAGTCAAGCTGTTCGACCGCAACATCCAGCCGGTCTGTCCTACCCCAGCCGGCCGCAAAGTAATCGACCAGGCACGTGTCGTCCTTTATCAGACATCATTGATCAAAGATATTGTAAACGAAGAAGAGCAGTCCCTAAAAGGCACATTCCGCCTTGCCGTGCTGCCGACTATCGCCCCTTACCTGCTTCCCCGTTTCTTCCAGCAGATATCGGAGAAACATCCCGACCTGGATATCCGTATTCTGGAGATGCAGACGGCTCCGACCATGAGGGCCTTGCTCAACGGGGAGATAGATGCGGCTATTATTGCCAACATGCCTACAGAGATGCAACTTCAGGGAGATATTTTATATTATGAGCAGTTCTATGCTTATGTCGCCCGTAATGAGAGCGTTTTTAAGAAAGACATGGTCCGCTCCGCCGACATCAGCGACGAACGCCTCTGGCTGCTGGATGAAGGACACTGCTTCCGCGACCAGCTGATGCGCTTCTGCCAGATGGAAAAGGTAAAACTCCGCCAGGCAGCTTACCGCCTGGGAAGCCTGGAAACCTTTATGCGCATGGTCGAAAGCGGCAACGGCATTACATTCATCCCGGAATTAGCGACCTATCAATTAAGCGACCAACAAAAGGAACTGCTGCGCCCGTTCGCAATCCCCCGTCCGGCCCGCGAAATCGTCTGGGTAACGCGCAAGGACTTTATCCGTCACACAATTGCCGGCATCCTGATCGAAAGCATCAAGAAATGCATTCCGAAAGAGATGCGTACCCTGCAAGCAGGGCTAAGAGTTGTTTGACACTCATTACGTTATTTGCGTAACGTTAATTACGCAATAAGTGTCTATCCAGCTAAGAAGGCAACCCTGACAGAATAAATATTTCGGATGCAGCGAAAAAAAATATCACTTTTCGCTTGTAGTTTCCAAAAAAGCGTTACTTTTGCTGCGTATTTAAAAACAAAGAGACAAAATGAATCGATTTAGCTTTACATATTACTTTTATTACTTTTACTTTAGCAGAGTGAAGGCAGGAGTTTGTATGTAGAGCGTTGATGAGAAAATATATGTATCAATGGAACAATATAAAGTCCTGCCGGTTTCGGTGGGACTTTTTTTTTGTTCCATACAATAGCAAAGATTCAACAGATGAAATTATAAAACAGAAAGAAGATGAAAAAGAAAGTAGCAATCCAGGGAATAGCCGGTTCGTATCACGATATAGCCGCCCGTAATTACTTTGAAGGTGAAGAAATAGACATTATCGGTTGCAATACATTCAGAGAAGTTATTTCGACCATTAAGAAAGATCCTTCCGTTCTGGGAATGATGGCGATCGAAAATACGATTGCAGGCAGCCTGCTGCAGAACCATGAACTGATTCGCGAAAGCGGCTTGCAGATTATCGGCGAATACAAACTGCGTATCTCACATTCACTGGTTGCACTTCCGGGAACCAACATCCACGACATCAAAGAGGTCAACTCGCACCCGATCGCTCTGATGCAATGTACCGACTTCCTCGACACGTTGCCCAATGCGAAAGTGGTCGAGAAGGAAGATACCGCCATGAGCGCCCGGTGGATTTCGGAAAACCAACTGAAAGGGCACGCCGCCATATGCGGGAAACTGGCCGCCCAGATCTACAACATGGAAGTCCTTGCCGAAGGGATCGAGACCAACAAACGAAACTTCACCCGCTTCTTAGCAATAGCCGACCGATGGACGGCGGACGAGATGCTTAAAGGTGAAGACAGAAACAAAGCATCCGTCGTTTTCGCCCTCCCCCACACTGCCGGCAGCCTCTCCAAAGTTCTTTCCGTCCTCTCTTTCTACGACATGAATCTATCGAAAATACAATCCTTGCCGATCATTGGCCGCGAATGGGAATATCTGTTTTATATCAATCTGACCTTTACGGATTACCTGCGCTACAAACAGGCATTGGATGCTATCAGACCGTTGACAAAAGACTTAAAAATATTAGGCGAATATGCAGAAGGAAAACAAAGTGTGTAACGACATTACACCCGCTAACCGTGTAGGTAGCGTACAGGAATACTACTTTTCCAGGAAACTGAAAGAAGTAGCCGAAATGAATGCCGCAGGCAAGAACGTCATCAACCTCGGCGTAGGCAGTCCCGACCTCCCTCCTTCGGAACGGACCATCGAGACCTTGTGTGAACATGCCCATCAGCCGAACGAACACGGCTACCAGCCGTACGTCGGCATTCCGGAACTGCGCAAAGCGTTCGCCGACTGGTATCATAAATGGTACAACGTCAGCCTCGATGCGAAGACAGAGATACAGCCCCTGATCGGCTCCAAAGAAGGAATCCTTCATATCTCGCTGGCCTTCCTGAACCCCGGCGACGGCGTACTGGTCCCCAATCCGGGCTATCCGACCTACAGTTCGGTGAGCAAGTTAGTGGAAGCGAACCTCATCCCCTACGAGCTGAAAGAAGAGTTAGGCTGGCAGCCGGACTTTGAGGAATTAGAGAAGCTGGACCTGTCGAACGTCAAGCTGATGTGGACCAACTACCCGAACATGCCGACAGGCGCCAACGCCAGCATGGAACTGTATGAAAAGCTGGTCGCCTTCGGAAAGAAACACGGCATCATCATCTGCAACGACAACCCGTACAGCTTCATCCTGAACGAGCATCCGTTGAGCATCCTCGCCGTCCCGGGAGCCAAAGACATCTGTATCGAGATGAACTCCATGAGCAAGGCGCACAACATGCCGGGCTGGCGTATGGCGATGCTCGCCTCCAACGCCCAGTTCGTGCAGTGGATACTGAAGGTGAAGAGCAACATCGACTCCGGACAGTTCAAGCCCATGCAGCACGCAGCCGTCGAAGCCCTCGCCGCCCCGAAAGAATGGTACGACAACATGAACAAGGTCTACCGCAGCCGCCGCGACCTCGCCGGACAGATCATGCACACATTAGGATGCGAATACGACGAGAAGCAAGTCGGCATGTTCCTCTGGGGAAAAATACCCGCCGATGCAAAGGGCAGCGAAGCGATAGCCGACAAAGTACTCTACGAGGCGAATGTATTCCTCACCCCGGGATTCATCTTCGGCAGCCAGGGCGAACGCTACATCCGCATCTCGCTCTGCTGCAAAAACGAGACGCTGAAAGAGGCGCTCGAGAGAATAAAGAACTTATAAGTATTGGCACATTGGCATATTGACAAATTAAATCATTATTCATATGGAAATGCAATTAGAATCGATCATGTTACCCGGTATAGACCCGCAACGTCCTGTCGTAATAGCCGGTCCGTGTAGTGCGGAAACAGAAGAACAAGTAATGGAAACTGCCAAAGGCATTGCCGACAAAGGCATCAAGCTGTTCCGCGCAGGCATCTGGAAACCCCGTACCAAACCGGGCGGATTCGAAGGAATCGGTGCAGAAGGCCTGCAATGGCTGAAACGCGTAAAGAAGGAGACCGGCATGTACGTCTCGACCGAAGTGGCCACGAAAGACCACGTCTTCGAAGCCCTGAAAGCCGGCATCGACGTCCTGTGGATCGGCGCCCGTACGACTGTCAACCCGTTCGCCGTACAGGAAATAGCCGACGCCCTGAAAGGTGTGGATGTCCCTGTCCTGATCAAGAACCCGGTCAACCCCGACCTCGAACTGTGGATCGGCGCGTTCCAACGCCTCTACGGAGCAGGCATCCGCCGCTTGGGAGCCATCCACCGCGGTTTCAGCTCGTACGACAAGAAGATGTACCGCAACCTCCCGCTCTGGCATATCCCTATCGAGCTGCGCCGCCGCATGCCGGAACTGCCGATCTTCTGCGACCCGAGCCATATCGGCGGAAAGCGCGAGCTGGTCGCCCCGCTCTGCCAGCAGGCTATGGACCTGAGCTTCGACGGCCTCATCATCGAATCGCACTGCAACCCGGACTGTGCATGGAGCGACGCTTCACAGCAGATCACACCGGATGTGCTGGACTACGTGCTGAACCTCCTCGTCATCCGCGACTCCAACCAGACAACCGAGAACCTCGCCGAACTGCGCCGCCAGATCGACGGCATCGACGAACAGCTGCTCGAACTGCTTGCCAAACGTATGCGCATCTCCCGCGAAATCGGGGTGTATAAGAAGGAGCACAACATGCCCATCCTGCAATCTCCCCGCTACAGCGAAATCCTCGAAAAGCGCTCCAACATGGGCGAACAGATGGACCTGAACCCGGACTTTGTCAAAGAGATGCTGAAAGAGATACACGAAGAGTCTGTCCGCCAGCAGATGATTATAATGAATGAATAATAATGTGCCAATTTGCCAATATGCCAATGTGGCGCTTTGCTAAATGTAGCGATTCTTATATTTCCATTGGCACATTGGCATATTAGCACATTAAATAATTATTAATAATGAAGATACTGATATTAGGTGCCGGAAAGATGGGTTCTTTCTTCACCGACTTGCTGAGCTTTGAACACGAGGTGGCTGTATTGGAGAGCGATCCGAAACGGATGCGTTTCATCTATAACGCCCTGCGCCTCCAGAAACCGGAGGAAGTGGCCGATTTCAACCCCGAACTGGTGATTAACTGCGTCACATTGAGCTATACGATCGAGGCGTTCAAGAGCATCATGCCCTACCTCCAACCCTATTGCATCATCTCGGACATCGCATCCGTCAAGACCTACCTGAAAGAGTTCTACGAAACCTGCGGCTTCCCGTACGTCTCCACCCACCCGATGTTCGGCCCGACGTTTGCCAACCTCGGACAGTTGGAGAAAGAGAACACAATCATCATCTCCGAGGCGACCACTTGGGAAAAA
The DNA here is from genome assembly GCF_003477465.1 of Parabacteroides sp. AF48-14. Taxonomy (NCBI): domain Bacteria; kingdom Pseudomonadati; phylum Bacteroidota; class Bacteroidia; order Bacteroidales; family Tannerellaceae; genus Parabacteroides; species Parabacteroides sp. AF48-14. Next base: position 6,331 of record NZ_QUDI01000012.1, on the reverse strand, counting down.
TCTTCTTCAAAGATGTTTACGCCAGCCTGCGCCTGCACATCTGCGAATACACGTTCGAGGAGCACGATAAGGTCGTCGCCTACTCGCTCGGCATCCCGTTCGCCTCCACGATGGTCTTTGCCGCCACGATGAAGCATCAGGACGCCCCGGGTACGACCTTCAAGCGACACATGAAGATCGCGCGCGGCCTGCTCTCGGAAGACGATTACCTGTTGACGGAAATCCTCTTCAACCCCCGCACGCCGAAACAGATCGCCCGCATCCAGGAGGAACTGAACATCCTGCAAGATATCATCAAAGACAAAGATTCGGCCGGAATGAAGGAATACCTGACCAAGATCCGGCAGAATATAGAGTAAATTCCCCCTTTTCCTGCATTTGTCCCACGAATTGTCCCACGGGTTTTTATGGCAGTTCGGGTAGTTAGTGATACTTTTGCCCCCGTCGGGTGAAACAAATACCTACCCGATTGTTGGTAAACCTGAGACCTTTCGTTATCTTTGCCCCGCGAGCACAGCGGAAGACTTGCAAGCCCGGAGCGCCGGCGCTTCTTCCGCAGCTCCCGGTACATATTGATTTCGGAAAGCGTTTTAAGATATCATCTCTTACCAATCGAACTTCGCACATTTGATTTACACTGGAGAGATGGTAGCAACAAACGCTCACGTGCATTGTTTATATTGGCGGCTGCCTGCCCATGGCCGTACGTATAGGATAATGGCGTGAGTGCTGTTGCTTATCTTCAGTAAAGGTAATGCGAAGACCTGATTGGTAAGATAAGCGTAAACGGCATCTCACGCTTTTTTGTGTCTGTACGTACGGTCCCGGAGTTTCTAATATTAACGATAAATCAAAATGTATCATGAGCACTATCAATGCAATCGCTCATCTGAATGAGCTGACAAGAGAAATCGAGAACGACTACTATCTCACCGCGCAAGTCACGGCAACCCTCGGCGTGGACGACATCGTCGCCCGCATAGCCGCCCGCGAGATCGCGACGAAGAACGTCGACGGCACCGCGTTCATCAAGACCTTCCTCGACGAATGCTCCCGGGCAGCCGCCGAAGGCAACAACATCGTGACCCCCTTCTTCCGCAGCTCCATCGGCATCCAGGGCAGCGTCCTGGCCAACGACCTGGGGCATAACATCCCCGCCGACCGTCTCAAAGTGTCCGTCAACCTCACCCAGGGCGACGGTGCGCGCCGTGCCATCGAGAGCTGTGTCATTCACGCCTTCGAACAGTCAGGCGCCACAGGCCCCGTCATCCAGTCGGTCACAGACCCGACGGAGAACAAGCCCAACCACCTCAACCCCGGCGGCATGGCCCTTATCAGCGGTATGCGCCTCGCCGTGAAGGGGGACGATGCGAGCGTCGGCATTCTCTTTACGAGCGAAAAAGAACCTGCCACAACTGTCTTTGTAGCCCCCAAGAGCTTGTCGCCCAACTCGCCGACTAAGCTACAGTTTGTTCTTCCGGCGGCGGTGACGGAGGGGAAGTGGTATGTTAGGGTGACGACACAGGGCGGCAGTAATCCCAGCAGGTTGCTCAAAGACCCCCGCTCGTACGACTATCCTGAAATCATTAAGGTAGGCGATGTCCCCGGCTATGAGCGTCCCGGCGAACTCTGATCCTCTCACCATCGGTGACGTGGTAAGGTCACTGCTTGTGACGTGGTAAGGTAACCGATGGTGACGCGGTAAGGTTAGATACTGTGAACATGTAGTGTAAGAACTCCCTCCCCCGCTATCGCGGGTACTCCCTCTATAAACAGAGGGAGAGCTTGAGAATGTTAAACACGCTATTCTTGCATATACATATTAATAGTAACTAATTATTAACTGTTACATTCCTAAACTCTCCCTCTATAAACAGAGGGAGTACCCGCCTCGGCGGGGGAGGGAGTGTAAACACAAATCTATAAACTTTTAATTATTAACTGTCACATTCCCAAGCTCTCCCTCTATGAATAGGAGGGAGTACCGCCCCTGGGCGGGAGAGGGAGTGTAAACACAAATCAATCAAACAACATCATGAAAACAACCCCTCTCCCCCTCATCCTCCTCCTCTCCCTCCTCCTCCTTGCCCCAACCGCCAAGGCGGAAGGCGAGGTTAATAACACTTATTGGCAAGACCAACTTGCCAATGTCTCCGTCGGTACCGACGGGACGCCCACAGACGTCCAGGTAACCCTCCCCAACACCAATGACGCCACCCGCACCGACACCCTCTACACCGTCAAGACCGCCCTCGGCCTCGCCTGGATCGCAAACATCACGAACAACGACTCCGTCTACCAGGCAAACGACCCAGGCTACAAGAAACTCTACCCCCACCAGAAAGGCTTTGCGAACTGCACCGTCGAACTGTCCACCTCACTCAACAACGACACCATTGACCTCTCCGGGTACTACTGGACGCCGATAGGAAATGATGATTACCCTTCAACGGAACCTTCGACGGCAACCACAAGGTGGTACAGGGGCTGAAGATAGAGATAAAGATAGAGGATGTGACACTCTCTAATTTGTCTATATATGCCGGCCTGTTCGGTTACCTGTCCGGCAACGTCCGCAACCTGGGAATCCAAGTCGCTACGGCAGGGATAAAGGTAAAAGGTAAGTATGTTTATGCCGGAGCCTTAGCCGGTTATAATGAAGGCGCCATACAAAATTGTTTTGCCATAGGAAATAATAGCGCCATCATAGACGCGGAGGCAAGCATTGGATATCTCGGTGGCCTTATAGGCAAAATGGAACACGAAGGAAGCATCACAAACTGCTATGCGACTCTCAACGTAAAAGGAACTGTTGCCAGCAACGAACTTGTTTATGCCGGCGGCCTTGTCGGGTATAGTAAAAGTCAAGGCAACATCAGTCACGTATATGCCACAGGAAAGATAGAAGCAACCGGACAAGGTTATCCCTACATGGGCGGTGTGGTTGGTATAGCTGCCGGAGGTACCTTCTCCCACGCCCTCGCCGCAAACAAGGATAACATAACCACTGCAAACAGAGGCTCCTTAGGCCGTGTTTGCGGAAATGTATATATTTCTGATGCCATTTGCGACACCACCACCTGCTATGCCTCCACCAAAATACGAGTGAACGGCAAGGTGACAGGCGTCGGTGGTAGCTCAATCGGCAAGCACTTCGACGGCATCAACGCCGATACCGACACCGACCTCAGCGAACTCTTCCCGACAGGCGGCGACGCAGTTTGGAATCCAGCACCGGCAACCTCCCCATCCTCAAAGGCTTCACCAGCAACTTGCAAGGCACGACCGCAAAGACCGCCGTCTTCGACAGCCCGTTGGACCTTTCGACCCTTACGGCCAACAGCGGCCAGACCCCTTCCATCCAAAACGACATCCCGACCTTCGCCGCCGACTCCCTCATCTTCTCCAACACCGAAGGGTGGAAACACAAGCATGGGACAGACGGACAAAGAAACGCCTTCAGTGGCCGCGTAAAAGGCACGGGCACGAACGTAGAGCTTGCCATTAAGACAGACACGGCGGCAGTGCTTAGCTTTGCTAACGGGACAGTGCTGACAGGGCCTACCACTGACTACAAGTATGCTATCCGTATTACAACAAGCCAGACCGAAGGGAAGACGACCAACGTCACCCTGCGCTCCGAAGGAACGGTGACAGTGAAAGGCGGTGGTAATGGACAATATGCACTTCACCTGGAATCCCAAGCAGCAGGCCACATCGACCCGAAGAACCGCTTCCTGTTCTATGGAGAAACCAGTAGGAGTAGCGGTGAGTTGTATGGCATTATAAGTTGGAAGTGGGACTCTGCCCCGAAGTCAAACATCACCGTCAATTGGGACGGAGGATACGTCACAATACCGTGCGGCAGCGAGAACTCGTATATAAAATTCGCCACCAACCCCGGCGGCGACAACATAACCGTAAGGGTCGGCAAGGACTTTCAGAAAGGACAGCTGGGAGGTCCAAGCGCAAACTTTGTCAGGACCTTCAACTTCATAGATCGGGAAACGAGAATATCCACCTCATATATCTATATGACAAGCGCCGGCGACAAAGGCACAGCCGACAACCCCTATATCATCGACCTCGCCACCATGTCCATCTCCGCAACTGCCGCCGACAGCGGCTATACCTACAGAACCGACAACGACCGGAAGATCGTCACGCTCAATTACACAGGCAGTAAAGACAGTGTTTATTACAGCATAGAGAATAAGGCCGCTAACGGCGCCCACATCCTCCTGACCTCTGCCGACGGCCTCACGAAGCCCCTCTGCCTGAAAGCCCGCTCCGGCAGCTTCGTCGACAGCCTGCAAGTCCCCGCCTCCGCAAACTGGACGCTGAAGGGCGACACCCTCAAAGCCTCCTACGTCGAAGTCAGCGGTGGGCTAAAGCTGGACGGGCCGGTGACGGTGGATAATACGGAAAACGAAACATATAATTACGCACTGAAAGTCTTAGCGGGCGGTTCGGTCACGGCTAACGATGTGCTGAAAGCGTATGGGGCAGGAAAGGACGCTATCAAGATTGAGAACGAAGGGACATTCACCATTGGCAAGGATGGCAAGGTTTATGCATACGGAGATATTAATAATAGCAATACTAATTTCTCGATTAACAAAGGCGGCATACTGCGGTGTGCAGGACATATTACCGGATTAGGGTTAAGTGATCCCGCTATTGGATGGGACTTTACCAACAAACCAAAAACGGAACTGGTAGCCAAACAAGGAAGCGAAGAAATCCGGTTTACCCGTGAGATGTTCGGCAAGTATCTCGACGAGGCTAACTATTTTGCGGCCTACGTGACGGCGGATGCCGAATACAAACTTTACCAGGAAGGCAAAGGAGAACCGTTGATCGGGACTTCGTTGTCGTCGAATGATGGTAGGGATATAGTAGATGTCTTCTCGACTACCGCCGGAAGAACTACAAACTTTTATAACGTGGGAAGCAAGGCGCCCGCCCCAAGCGGGGACATAATAACCATTACAGAAACCAAGAAATATACAGACAGCAGCGGGGAACATGAGTATAATAACATTCTGGTAAATCCCCGGGTATCGCTACTCAAAGTAGGAAAAACGAACGGGAACTCCTTTAATATAGCGGTAAGCAACATCAAAGCGGATAGCTTGGTAGTAGAAGGTTGGATTACTTTGTCCTTGAATCATGACAATACGCTCGACTCCATTGCTGTTGCAGAGGGAGGATCTTTGAGCTTTTCGGGAGCAAGCAACACCGGTACGCTTACCTGCTCGAAGGGCGTCATAAACAGAGGAACATTCAAAGATCGCACCGGACTGATTACTTCCGCCACAGTACCATTAACCGGTGGAGACGTCATTATCACCCCTAAAATATTCGGTAATGCCGAAGTTCCGGTGGGAAGTACGACAGTACTGACGGCGACGGCCAGTCTTGCGTCGGAAGGGACCCCTCTCTCCCCAACTCTGGCTTACACTTGGTATGAATGGAAGAATGACGGTTGGATTGCGCTGAATGACGGTCTAGACTACACCAAGCCAAGCTATACCCTCGGTGCCGGCAAATACCGGTGTATGGTAACGGTGACATTAAGCAACGCCTCGCTTAAATCCACGGCCCCCACTGTCACGACCACATTAACCAGCTTCTTCACCGTCACCGAGAAGTCCACGCCTCCGCCCCCTCCCGTGGTCATCCCGAACTACTACACCGTCACCCTGCCCGCCGTGGAAGGCGCGACCTTTAGCCGTGCGACCGGCGAGACGACAGTGGAAGAGGGCACGAACTTCACGTTCTCGATCGCCCTCGATGCCGACTACGACCAGTCCGTTCCGGTCGTCACCACCAGCCGGGGCGAGACGATAGAGCCGCGTGCCGGCGACGGCCGATATGTGGTGCGCGACATCCAGGAAGACGTCGTCATCACCGTCACCGGCATCCGCCGCAACGACGACCCGACCGCCAATGCCGCCGTCACGCCCGACGCCGTCCGCCTGTGGACCGCCTCCGGCCAGCTGCACATCAGCACGCCCGTAGCCGCCGACCTGCGCATCTACGCCTTCGACGGCAGCCTCCTCCGCTCCCTCCGCCTCCCTGCCGGCGAGACGGTGATGGAGGCGCCGGGTGGGCCTTGCATCGTGGTTGTTGGTGACCGCCGGTTCAAGGTGGCGAGGTGAATGAGGGCGTGCCTCGCCCTTTGCCCTTTGCCGCAGGCTCTCTTTTGCCGTTCGTTTCAGAGACTGTGTGAAAAAGCCCAAGAAGAAATTGTAAAAGAGTAATAGAATTCTTATCTTTAAGGGACAGAAAAAATAAGAACTATGCACTATATAACAGGAACAGATCG
>NZ_QUDI01000111.1:0-531 GCF_003477465.1 Parabacteroides sp. AF48-14 | reverse complement strand
GAGAAAATGAGGTGCCGAGCCCATATCGAAAAGCATACAATTTGATTGCTGAAAACCGGAAACAACAGCAAAGTGATAAACCTTAACTCCCGGAGAATCGAATATTTGCAGACGAAGGCGGACTGCGTTCCAAATATCCCAAGGAAATTTTAGGGGCTTGTTGCCGTGAGGTGCGCAGAAAATAGTCTTTAAGTAACGCTTCATCGTTCTGAAGGTTGACTTCGTGCTATATGAAGTCCGACTTCAGAGCAACAATGTTCCGGGTCAGAGCGATAAAGTCCCTCTTCATGGCAATAAGGTGCCAGATCATAGGAAAAAGCCCCTTTTTGACGGCTGAAAAGTGGGTTGACATTTATTTTATCCGGGGTGTCTTTTGAGATTAAAAAACACGTTTTATACAATAAGCCCTCTGCCGCAGGCTCTCTTTTGCCGTTTCGTTTCAACGAACGGTTTTGGAGCTTAGAGGCAGAGCCTCTTCCTCTGTGGACTTGAGTCCCTTTAATAGGATTACTTGTAGATATTTGAAAGGGG
>NZ_QUDI01000110.1:0-587 GCF_003477465.1 Parabacteroides sp. AF48-14 | reverse complement strand
ATATGTAAATCTTTCAAAGAACTTGTCGCTTTCTTGCGATTGCGGCTGCAAAGGTAAGGACTTTTTCTAAACTACCAAATGTTTCGGAAGAAAATTTGAAAAGTTTTTTTCAAGTGCTCCGGCGGTTGGAATTTTGCTTAGCATCGCTAACCTCATCCCCTACTCGGGTTACCTTCGTTCATCATGTTGACTACTGCCGTTCTCTCTCGAATGCGGGTGCAAAAGTACTGCTCTACAACATAACTTCCAAATCTTTTTGCAACTATTTTTTCATCGGAATGCAACAGGTTTGCGGGATGCGCTGAAATGCTGAGAGTTACGGGGGAAACTTTTTTTCAACTATCGAAACGGCTGAAAAATCAAGGATTCCTATTACTATATAATGTACGGGACAAGGAGATGGAAGCATGACTCCGCTTCCTTTCTGTCGGTACGGGATCGTGAGGCAGAGAGACCCCAAAAAGAGGGGAAAAGAAATAATCAAATTATACAATAACCCCCTTTTCGGCCGTTTTTCTATTTCACCTGAAAAGTTGATCCGTTTTGGATTGACTATTTGTACGGGATTGGACCTTATTTCTGACAAC
>NZ_QUDI01000011.1:0-117819 GCF_003477465.1 Parabacteroides sp. AF48-14 | reverse complement strand
CGATCTGTTCCTGTTATATAGTGCATAGTTCTTATTTTTTCTGTCCCTTAAAGATAAGAATTCTATTACTCTTTTACAATTTCTTCTTGGGCTTTTTCACACAGTCTCTTCAGCTGACGGTTAAAAAAGATTAGGAGGCAAAGCCTCTTCCTCTGCGGGCTTTAGCCCCTTTAATAAATATCTGTCTATAGGTATTTGAAAGGGTTTAAACCCACAGAGGAATCCGGCAAGCCGGGTATTTATTCCGTTCGTTAAAACGAACGGCAAAAGAGAGCCTGCGGCATGGGGCGTTGCCCCATTAAAAGAACAGACCGTTAAATCAGCATTTGCTCCTTCGCCTTGTTAGCGCTAACTATTCAAGGATTTAGAATTTTCATCAACCCCTTGCCCGGCTTGAACTTGACGATGGTACGGGACGGTATATGGCTGGGACGCCTGTGCGCGGGTTACGACCGGGGCGGCCGGGCTGTTGCCGGCAACTAAACAGGCCGAAGTTTTGCAGGCAAATGGAATTGCCTTTCTGAAATTCTTCGCTTAATACCTCGCACAGGGTGTCGAGGTATTGTTGCGATTCTTTACAAGTAATTCCCAACCGGTGGGAAAGGGTTTGTGACAGTTCTTTCTTATTCATTATTGTTTGTTAATTCGTTGTTTTTATTTTTACGCAACGGCCAAGTAAGCCATCATTAGGTCCACGATAATTTTGTTTACCTTGGCTACTGTCATTATATTGATTCTGGTATCCCCCGTAAACATAAACATTGGTTTTTTCAGTATTCTGAAAATTCGAACACCAGTAAATTCCCAAATGACCGCAAGCGTATCCTGCTCCCGATGATACATGCCGGTATCCCACGTAAGGCCAGAATAAGTTTGTCAAATTGTTGGCAAATGCCGCGTTCTTATCCAACTGACCATTATTGGTCTTGTATGTTACACTTGTTTTCGTTGTAAAATCCGCCACTGCACCACTTGGAGGAATACACCAACCCGCCGGACATGGATCAAATACGGTTTTATTAGGATAATTCCATAATTCTTTTTTATCTACACTCCAATTCTTTAAAAAGAAAATAGGGTTACTTATCGCATTTTCAATACCATTACCCGAAATTCCCGATGCATAAATACGGTTTCCGTTGGCATCATAAGTTGGCGTAATCGTATTTATAAGGAGAGCAGTACTCGCTATCTGATCACCCGGAAGAAACGGGTCTTTTCGTCCCCACTGATAAATCATGCCGAACGAATCGAAACCCGGTTCATTCGACAACGCTCCGATCCCCCGGTCCATCCAGACATACTTTTCCCACATAAAAACTCTGCTTTTACCGTCGTTGGTCAAGCTAATTTCCTGATTAGTATTTTCTGAAATATTTTTAATCTTCTCGTCTACATCATCCAATGTATAATCCGTTACCCAGATATGCCAGCTCCATAATATCTTATTCTCTTCGTCATAAGCGGCAATCAAGGCGTTCCCTGTCATATTGGCTGTCTGTATCCGGTATTCCCCACTGGCGCTCAAATGATAGATTGCCCGGATTAGTCCCGGTTTGGTTTGCCAGACGATCTCGGCACGGGCGATGTTGCACTTATCCTTAGAACCTACCCGGTCGAGATAGACGATTGTTCCCGACACGTCTGCACCCGGCGGATTATGCGGGTTAAAGGTCAGGAAGGAGTTGGGTTTGACCATATAACAATTGGCGCCCGGCAGAGAGGCCGGGATATCTTTGACTTCGAGGCGCGAATCGTTCTTACCATCCACACCGGTTATTTTCAAGTTGACGGTGTACGATTTATTCCCTTCTATATCAAAGTTGTCAGTGTTGTTATTCCCCGGATATAAAGTATAGTTCACTCTTTTTGCGTCAGTGTTGTTATCTGCATTCGGATAGTAATTGGCTTCAAGGTAGACGCAAGTGCAATAGTTATCCGGTTTATTGTTGTTTTTATCTTTTGCATCGTTTACTGTGGCAGTGCTTTTCCCCCGCCTGTTTTCCGGAATATACCAGGTGTAACCTTTATCTATATTGCTGACAACCGGTTCCAAGTCGCTATATAGTTCGCTGCTTTGAGCCGGATAAACAGTCCCGCTTGCCGGAGCTTCCGGACTGGCATCGGTCGGGACTGATCGCAATTGTAGCCAGAGCGGTTCAAACCGGGCACCGGACGGTAGGCTGGTCAAGTCTAATTTGAAAACAATCTTAGCCAGCCGGCTGGTCAGAGTAGCAGCAACGGAGGTTTCTTTTTTAATTACGGTCAGGCAGCTTCCGGTCATCAGGATGTTTCCACCCATCTCAGAAGAAGGAATTACTGTTGCTTTGAATGTTTTCAATGTACCGTTGAAGTTACTGAACGTCTTACCGGCATTGGCTATGAAATAGAGGGTTTGCTGCTTTTCCGCATTCTGTGGCTGCATCAGTCCGACCTTTAAACCTTCCAGTGAAGATAGATTTTGGAACGTGCGGACAATCATGGTTGGAGCGTCATCCCCTTCCCCATCAAACTGGATCACCGTCAGGTCCTGGATTGCCGATTCCTCGGCAGTAAGGTCGGTTCCCCGTGTCGATCTTTCGCCTCCAATACGGGCGACTTGCAGACTGCAGGTGACTTCAACCGATACGCCCTTCACGCTCTGCAACTCGTCTTTCTCCGCGCAGGCGGTGATCAGGGTTGTCCAAATAGCTAAAAGCCAGAATATATTCTTTGTTTTCATCCTGTTATTTCATTTTATCGGTTATTTCACTTTTACACAACGTACGGAACCGCCTAAAGAACCGACGATAGTGTTGGCAACGCTTCCGCTCGAACTGGTGATTTTATAAGTATAGGGTGTTGTACTTGCCCATTCGGTCGACCACATATATGCATTACCTGTATCAAAAGCGATACTGTTATTTAGAGCTCCCCTTGGGAACCAGGAATAGACACCCGGACCGACGGTCCATACAGTTCCGTAGGGATTGGCTGTGTCCCAAGCCATATTACCTCCACTTCCCCATTTATAAGCCTCCCAGGCAACCTTTGCCGGTACCCGCCATCCGGCAGGGCAGGGATCAAACACTGTTTTCGTATCGGGATCCCAGAGGTTGGTGATAGCAGCTGATCCGCCGTGCCAGGTACCTGATTTACCATCTCCACTTTGCTGTTGGAAAAAGACTGTCGGATTCCTGACAGACACGTCGAAGTTCAAAGCGTTTCCTTTATCAGCAGCCGTAATCACGCTACTAATAGCCGAGTTCTGCGCCTTGTCATAAAACGGGTCTTTCCGCCCCCACTGGTAGTAGAGGTTGCGGTTCTTGTCCTCGCGGTAGGTGTTCAGGGCGCCCAGGTTACGATCCATCCACTCATACGTATTATTATTGCTATCTGTCTGGGTGTGTATATACCGTTTGTTCCCGTTCCGTCCAGCACCTTGGCGTAGGGCGTCACCCAGATATGCCAGCTCCAGAGGATCGTCGTGTTGTCGGTGGCATATGCAGCGATCAACGCATTGCCGTCTATGCCTTTAGCGTTAGGCACAACGCGCACTAACCCGTCGGCGAATATGACATCGATCAGGTTCTCCGCCGTCTGCCAGACCGGCCTGACATCCGCGATCCGGCTGTACTGGTTTTCGATCACCTGGTCGGCATAGACTATTTCGGTTCCGGCAACATCCGTACCCGGCGAATCGTGCGGATCGAACGTCACTTCGCTGCCCGCTTCCGGCGCGACGACAAAGCAGTTGGCCGACGGGCTGACCGTCAGATTGCGCGTCGACACATTCGCATCGAAGCTGTTGACGCCACCCACAACGGGCAGCATCTCGTAGCTGTAATTACGGCTTACATTATAATGATCATCCTTTCCGGGATAGAACTTATAGGTAACCAACTGGTCCTGCATATTGGGGGCTTCGTAGATGCCGGAAAGCTCCACATAAGTACGGAAGTCGTCATCGTAAGAGCCATCAGCCGCCGCCGTCCGCACGTTTTGCGGGATATACCAGGTGAAGCCCTCCTCGATTTTGTCGATGATGGAGGTATAGTCGGTGAAATTTTCAGACGTTTTTTCCGGATAGTCGGTCGCCTCCGTGATCCCGTCGGCATATTTCAGCACTTTCGGCACGTTCCGTAAGCGGAGGCTGATAGGAGTAAAACGGGCCTCGGTCACCTCTAACTTCTTCGTATAGTTAAAATGAATCTGTGCAACCAGCCGTTTCAGTATGACCGGATGAGTCTGCTCGTCATCCACACCTTTCACCGGCACATACCCGGCGCCGAGCATCAGCTGGTTTTCGCCGTTGTTCGTCTTCTGGTCGAAAGGGATGGTTAGAGCCTTGAAATCGCCCAATGTCCCCTTATAGTCCTGAAACATGGAACCGGTATTGGCGATAAAGACCAGATATTGGGTGTCTTTAGTCGATGCCTTCAACCCGATCAGGTAATAGCCTTTAGCACCTCCATCTGCGTCCGTCTCCGGTTCGGGGTTACGCAGGTAGCGAGCGGTGACGCACAGGGATTTATCTTGTTCTGTTACATCCGTTACGCTCTCGTCGAGGTCGAATTGCAGGACCGTCAGGTTATGCAATGTGTTTTCGTCCGCCCCCTGATCGGAAGCGGCCTCCACCCCAAAACGGATATAGGTAAGGCCATCCGGCAAGACTTCGTCCCTTTTTTCCGGGATTCCGTCCGCCGAACAGCCGACCAACATCCCGATCTCCATCAGGAATGCTATCAGTATATATAAATTCGTCTTCATCTTATTATATCGTCATGTCTAAATCAATATCGTCATCCCACTGGTTGATCTTTATCGTATGGCTTACCGTTTGTTCGCCGCTGCCCGTTGTGCTGTTGTCCGTGACAGTTGTCCAGGGAGCAACGGTGATGTCGAAACGGACGTAATCCCATCCGTAGTTGACCTCAAAGTTGTAACGTTTGCCGGGGTCAAAAGCTAAACGGTTGATCTTGGCGTTCAATGTTATCGTCTCTTCCTCTCCGTCCGCAGTTGTCCCGTCTTCTTGCTTTACCTTTTTTTTGACCGCAACCGTGATTACCGCTTTGAATGTACTCTCGGCCTTCGGAAAAACCACCAAAGGCGTATTCTGCTTATTGATATAACCCGGGCCCTTGTCTACTTGCGACCCAATGGTAAAAGCATCGGTTCCACCGATCGTCAATGTTCCGAATTTACCCGCTGCATCGGCAGCAGGTATCACAAGCTTATTGTCCGGCAGCAGGTAGTTTTCCTCCCCTTCCGCGGCCAATACCATCCCGTCGATCCCGATGCTCCGAACGGTAAACGAGGCGACCGAGTCGACCTTTTGCGGAACTACCTGCACGGTAAAACTGATCTGCGAGGCGAGATGGTCGAGATTATTCAGTTGGATTGCAGTAGTCGCAGTAGCCTCTACCTGCGCCCGGGTGACAGACCCCAAGGCGTCCACCCCCTGCTGTATATGCCCGTGTTTGCCGTCTTTGCCAGTACCCGTCAACACCTGCCGCGGCGTCATGGCGCAAAAGTCGTAGGTGCCGACAGAGAGGTACATCGCCTCGCTATCGGTTTCATCAAGCATCAGACTGCCGCTCGTCACCTTATAGTTTCTTGCCGCAACCAGGTTATGGCTGTTCGGATCATAGGCCGCAATCGTCAGTTCCGTCCCGTCCGCCACACCTGTCGCCCCATCCGCCCGCGTCGGCGTAACCCCTGCCAGCATAAAGCTGACCGGCCATGCCTCCCCGTCATTTTCCCCGCGTCCGGCATCCACTTTATCGCATCCCGCCAACAATAGCAACGTCAACCCTATATAAAACACCCCTTTCATATTATATACGTACCTCCCTTTAATTCTTAATTTTTAATTCTTAATTTTTAATTTACTTCGGGTCCACCTCAATCACCTCATCCACCCCGATTCCTTCGCCCGATGTCCAGGGGTTTTGAAGAAGTGAGGTATTGAAGGTGACGGCTTTACGTGAGATTTGAGCGGTAATTTTGTATTCCGACCCGCCCTTCAACCCGCCATCCGGAGCGGTCAGCACGGCCGAGTACCGTTTATTGGCAGGCGTACCGCTTACCGTGAACTGTATGCCCGTAAAATCGAATTGCAAGGGAATCTGTGCTTTCCCGGCAACCGGAAGCAGGATAAAGGAGACGGTAAATTCCGTATCGCTACCTTGCGTTTTGGAGGCCGCCTTCACCTGTCCGTTAGCCTTGTCGAGGGGCGTACCGCCTGTAACGTCTGTCCCAGCCCCCCAGTAGATCATGTCGTAATGAGTACCGGCATCCCATGTCTTCGACAAGTCGATATAACTTCCCGTGCTGTCGATCGGAGCAATGGAGGCCGTCAGACCGGTAGCGGAGACGTAACCGTCTGTGCCGGCCGGTTTCACCGTCAGCACGACACGGGTGGCGATATGGCGGAAGGTCAAAGGGATAGGACTGCCCGCAGAGCCTTCCACTTTATGCGAACTGCTTACCGCCATCAGGTAATCCACCCCGTTTTGTAGGGTGACAGTCCGGTTACCGGTTTCCATGGCAGGCGCCAGGAGACTGGCGTCGTTGCTCGACAGGGCGTAAAAATTATACCCTTCCCCTACCGGCAGTTTCATTTCACCGCTAAGCGGGACGAGGTTGCACGTATTGTTTTCCAGATGGAACGTGTACGAGTTCGAATAGGCATATTTTTCCGCCTCCGCTGGAGTCTTTCCCTGCCAGGCATATACGGCGACATGTCCGTTTGCGGTTAAGCCGTCCGTACTGGCACCCGCTTTGGTCTGTCCGCCAACCGCTTGCGAAGCGGTGAAACGGACGGCGGCGTACCCCTCTTCTACGACAGGCAATCTGTCATCCGACCCGCTACAGGCTGTCAGCAGGCCGGCGAGGCACAGGATATTCAATATGCTGTTTTTCATATTCATTGAAATAACTTTAAGGGGTTGTTGAATCACCCGTTGGAGTCGTATCGGTTATATTTCCCACTTCACCACCGGTTCCGGAGGTCCACGGGACTACCGTCACAGTCGAGAACTTGATTTCCGTCCCGGAAAGGGTCAGCGTGTACTGGTTGCTCGTCCCCGCCAGCCAACCGGCGGAGGCATCGAGTTCACCGGTATAGGTATGGGTAAGAGGTTGGGCTTCGGAGCCACCGACAACCAAATTACCGATCTCTATTTTAATCTTCATTTTTTGGCTTGTTGCTTTGGCAAGCGGCAACAGATGGCAGGTGGCAACCTGGTTGGCAGGGGTCGTACTGCCGTTCGCAACTGTGCCGGAGGTGACAACCGACATCTGTTTAAAATAGGCCGTGTCGGCACTCCCCGGAGAGCCTGCCAAAAGGTTTCCAAAGCGTATTTCTCCGTTATATAAGTGCATCTTGGCCTCCTGTTCCGTAGTCGGCTGGATGGTTACCCTCGCAAGGTTAAAATTTTGGGCGGCATCATTACTTCCGGCATGGGCGCCATCCCCGAAGATGATCGTCAGTTGCACCTGCGTACCTGCGTGTCTAAACGTCAGGGGGATTTCCGCTTTTTTCGTACCGAATGCGATCTTTTGCTCCGGCACGGCAGCGTACAGGTAATCGATTCCATTTTTAGCGTCAACTGTCGTATATTCATCAGTCGGAACTCCATCCGAGGCCTTGTCCGTAGGAAAATCCGGAACAGCAGTTTCCGCACTATTGGTCGATACGGCATAGAAGTTGAAGGTTCCCGAGGGAAGGATCATTTCGGAACCAGAACCTGACGCCGGTGCGGTTGGGGACAAACTCTGGGTGCCGCCGTCAGCGGCAGTGGCTACCGTATAGTTGTTTGTCGCGGTGGCCTTGGTCTCCCCCGCCTTTTTCCGGTAGGCATAGATACGCACCTTGGCATCAGCGGTGAGCTTATCCGTACCGGCAACCACCCCTTCCGTACGGGTGGGGATGGCGGAACTGAAGAAATGGACTTCGACCGGACCTTCCGGTACCGGCTCGTCCAGCAGCTTCTCCCCCGTGCATCCGCAGCTCAGGCCGATGACGGCTATTAATATCTGTATGATTCCTGTCTGATGTTTCATCTTGTTCCCTCTTATAGTCTATTTCATTTTCCTAATAATCTTCTTCTATGCTACTGTCCGGCAATTCCCCCGGTTTTATATCCCAGGAGGTGACGCCCAACCGTATAAACCCGATCTCGTTTCCGGTGATGTTGACCGTGTAGTTATACTGCTTCCCAGAGACGAATCCGCCCTCCGGAGTGATGATATCTGCCGTGTAGAGCTTATCGGTTTGCGGAGCCAGCCCGTTGAAGGTGATCGACGGGAAGACGATGCGGACCGGCAGTTTCTGACCCGCTGTCATCGGCAGCAGGATGCAACCGGAGGTAAAACCGTTTGTTATGTCGCCTGCGCTTTTTAGAGTGGTGTAGCCGGTTATGTCCCCCTCGGTCGTATTGGTGGCTACCGGGTATTGTCCGATAGGATCATTGACTCCCAAGGTGATCTTCGAGCCCGCCGGATTTGTCAGCGGCAGGGTGATCGTAGGGGCGGTAGCAGCAGTGATTTTATCGTCGCCGCCTGTGCCCGTCACCGTGATCTGTATGCGGCTGGCAAGGCGGGTAAATGTCAGGGGTACGTTTTGTTTCTCTTCCGGCTTTGACTCTATTTGTTGCGTCACGGCACAATAGAGATAATCGGTGTTGTTTTTAAGTTCATTTGTTTCCGCAGATGTCTCACTTGTCAGTGCAGGCGGAACCGTGTCCCCGGCGGCATTGACCGAAAGGGCATAGAACGTGTAGGTTCCGGCTGCCAAGAGCATCTCTTCTCCACCCCCTTTTACCGTCAGGCTCCCGTCCCCTCCTGCGAGATAATCCCGGCAGTCCTGCGGCGTGGCACCGACACTACCGGCTTCCGCCTGTTTATAGGCCCGGATCGTGACGTTTACATCCTTCCGGAGTGTCTGCGTTTCCGGCGTCTCCTCCCCCGACGTACCAGCTTTCCCCTGCGCCTTTGTCTCGACTAAGTCGATCCTGCCACTAAACGACACGGCGATCTTTTCCTCCGGCAGAACAGGAGGAATCTCTTCTTTCAGAATCTCTTCCCCGGAGGAACAGGATAACAAAAGAAGAAGGGCCAATAATGGGCCGGCGATTATGGATGGATGTTGTAGCACGGTTGTTTAATTTTATATTAAAAAATAATGGTAAATGCTGATTTATCAGTTTGTTCTTTTAATGGGGTGTAGCCCCATGCCGCAGGCTCTCTTTTGCCGTTCGTTTTAACGAACGGATTGGGAATTCTCCGGCTTTGCCGGATTCCTCTGTGGGTTTAAACCCCTTTAAACACCAATGGGATAATCTTTTATTAAAGGGGCTGAAGCCCACAGAGGAAGAGGCTTTGCCTCTAATCCTTTTAACCGTCAGCTGAAGCAGACGGCAAAAGAGAGCCTGCAGCACGAGTAGAGATGCACGGCCGTGCATCTCTACACACCGATAAATCATCATCTATTTGCCCTATCTGTTATTAACTGCCACTATTATCCGGTTCTGTCGGGGTTAAATTTCCATCCTCGAGTGTACCGGTTCCCCACGCAGCTACCGTTGCACCCGTAAAGGTGATGCCGTTGGCTTTCAGGGTGGCCGTGTAAGTATATTGGTTCCCGGAAACAAAACCATTCGTCGGATATTTCAGATTTGTTTTATATGTACGTTCTGCAGCACCACTCGCTTCTCCCGTATTTTTCACTTTCAATTTCAGGGTTACTTCAGGCACAGGACTGCTACCAGACCCCACTAATGGAAGCATTATATAGGAGACATAGGCTGTCTTAACTCCATTTGCGTCTGCCACATCCCCTTTTACCATAGCAACAGACGTTGTAGAAACGGTTGTCGCCGGCTTTATCTCACCAGTGGCCAATGTCATCTTACACTCACCATCCGAGTTCGGATTTGCAGGTGTCGGAGGCGTGATCATTGCGTCACTACCGTCAGCGCTTCCCGCCCAGCTGTCTAATGTAATCCCGTCTCCTCCTTGAATATTTATGACAACCTTTACAGCTTTTCTCTCAAATTTTAATTCTACGTTATGAGTTTTATCTCCCCCGGAGATAGTTTGACTTTCTGCTTTTGCCCAAATATAATCCAAGCTGTTACTCAACTCACTTGTGACACCGCTTGTAAACTCGGGAAGAGCTAAGTCAGACGCTGTCGAATCGATTGAAATAGCATAAAATTTATATTCACCTGTTGTCAAAGAAAGAGGGTTCCCACTGTTACTGGGAGCCAAAACACCAGCGTCTCCTACCGTATAATCTTTCTTTATAGGATTAGACACATTAGGGACTGTTTCAGTGCTTTTATAAACGTAGACTGCAGCTTTTATTCCACTTCTCAGTTGTGTAGTCGTACCATCTCCCTTCGTCTGCACCAAATCGATCCCCCCGCTGAACGTGACGGGATATAAAGTATTGTCGTCGCTTGTGCCCGGTATCTCGGTCGCTTCCTTGGTGCAGCTTGCGGCGCTAAAGAGAAGGGCCGCAGTTAGTAAAATGTGATTTGTTTTCATGTTCGTTGTTGTTTTATTGATTGCTGTTAATAATTTATTTATTTGAGGGTATAAAATCCAAGTCGCCGCCGGAGACATCCGTCCAGCCGGTAACGGTCGCTGTGATCGTGATCGACGGCTTTTCGCCCGATGGATCGTCAGGATCAACAGGGTCGTCCGGGACAACAGGGGGCTTGACCGGGGGAACCGGGATGTCCGGGTCGTCAGGATCATCTGGATCATCTGGAACTGGCGGGTCCGGGTCGTCAGGGTCGTCAGGGTTGTCCGGTTTGATCGGAAGGTCGGGCGAGCCGACGATAATGTCGATATTATAGGCGACATTCCCTTCCGAGCCGTCTCCGCTAAAATGGACGGCAAGGCCGGTGTACACCAAATCATGCTCCGGGTTGCCGTCTTTCGACAGGATGAGGTCTACCGTCAGCTCCGTACGGGGCTGCACCAACAGGTTACCATTAAATGCACTGGACGCAGAAATCTCCATACCGCCTTCCGCTCCGGCTTCATAGAGCACCAGTTTCGGAGCATCCGCGCCGAACAGCAACTCACCGCTCGCCAGGTCGAGACGCGCCGTTTCCGAAGAGCCGTTAAGGCCGAGGGATTTCAGGTAGTAAGTCTCCGGGCGGTCTTCCGACAGATAGACCTTTATTTTTAGTAATGCCAATTGATGGCGGAACAAGAACGGCTCTGCTTGCTCCTCGAAAGGCTCCACAAGCGAACCGGACTGCGCTTTCGCCGTTATGACATCGGTCTGCCCATCCAGATAAAAGTCCACGAAACCGTCCGTCGCGGGAGCTTGCGGATAGTAACCGGTCAGATGTAACGCCGAACTGTCTGCCGGATAATAACGTTCCGGTACAAAACGGATTTCATGCCCGGTAGCGACAGCCTCCCATATCTCATCGTATTGCGCCGGACTATTCCCTTTGGCAATATAGAGGGCGGTACTGTCAAAACTTTCTATTATCGAACGGCTCATAAGTTGGGTATGCAGACGGATGGGGACTGCGGCCACCGGTGGATCGGGATCAGGGTCAGGCGGCGTGGGAGGACCCGGCGGTACAGGGTCGTCCGATTTGCAGCAGCTTAAAACAGAAAAGCTACCGATCGCCATTACATATAATAATATATCCCTAATTTTCGTCATATTCGTTTTTCCACTTTACCCCTTTGATTTTCATTTTTCATGCACCTTATTTATGAAATAAGGATATGGCTTTGTTCTTATTTATGAAATAAGAGAAAAAGAGAGAGCTAAGAGATTTTCTTGCCTATAGCTAACAGCCTCCAATTGTCAGAATAGCTCTTTTAAGAGTAGAAAAAGAGAAGACTCAAGATAGGAAGATTGAGTTGACTTCGTTAAAACTCATTAAGGACATGGCTATTCTAAGCCTCCCATGTACCTATACCTCGGTTTTCGGAAAAAGAAAGCCACAAATTCGACTTTTTTAGTATTATTCCAATCGAATAGTATGTTTTTTCATCAAATTACACGAATCTATTTGGTTTTCATTGTTTTTATTGTAATCTTTGCAGAAGATTTATTCTAAAAACGAAAATAAACAGACATAAAACGCTGTAATATAGTATAAAACGACTTGATTTACCTTATTTCATAAATAAGGTTTCCTCCATTTTCCTACCAGTTTTTCGACCCTGTGTGATACTTTTTCATTCGCTTTAATGATCTCTTCCGGGGCAAGACGCGCCAGGTAATTACGGGTCATTTTCTCTGTCGTATGTCCCAATGCCTGACTGATCACACTGATCTCAACGTGGCATCTATAGGCTTCCGAGGCCCAGGTATGCCGGAACACGTAGCTGGTTAGCGGCACGGCAAGTCCCAACAGGCGGCCGATCTCTTTCAGATGCCGGTTATGAAGGGCCAAAGCGGCTTTGTAGGTCTCGTGGCGGGCATCCGCAGGCAAGACGGGGAAAAGATACACCGAATCCGGACGGGCATACCGTTCGATCAGTTGACGCATCCCCGTATTGATACCGATCTGGATCAGCACACCCGTTTTCCGCCGCCGGTAAACGAGCAGCCGCCCTCCGTCCTGGATATTCTCGCGTGTGAGGTGCACTAAGTCCGTAAACGGCATCCCGCAGGCCATAAAGCTGAACAGCGCCAGATCAACCGCCACGGCCAGTTCCGGCTTTCCCCGCAGGTTCAGCCCGGCAATCCTCTCGACCACCTCAACCGGCACAGCCCGTTTTTTCGTCTCCTCCCGTTTCAGCCGCAGCCCCGCAAAAGGATTCTCCTTCCAACGGCCACCCGCCTCCCGGCAGGCTGCGTTATACATCGCCCGAAGGCTACTCATATAACTGTTCACGGTATTCACACGCAGCCCTTCCTTCCGAAGCGCCGCCCTGAACCCCGCAACCCTTGCCGCCGTCACCTCCTGCAACAGCAGCCTCTCCTTCATGCAATACCGTCCAAACCGGTTCCGCACCGCCCTGTACAAGTCCGCCGTACTCTCAGCGCCCGCCTCCCGCTTGCGCCTTTCCAACACCCGCATACTTTCACTAAAATCACTTTTTCGCATAAGCCTTTATCTATCTGATTAAAAATGATAAAGGTACAACAGATGGGGAGGGGGAAATGGAGAAGGAAAAGAATCTATTTATTCATCAAAATCATCATCTACAATTGTAGCCAAATCAAAATAGAGCAGACGGGTATCAGCATCTGCATCCTCTTCATTTAAGGGTATAAAACCGTTTTTCAGATAAAAGGGAACAGCTTCGGCATATGCGTCCACTGTGAGAAACGGCAACCGGTCTTGTTGTCAATAACAAAATAACTCTTGATGAAATTCAGAAGAAATGTTCCTACAGACTGCCCTTTCATAGATAAATCAACTCCCAAACGACAGATTTTCACCGCAGGATAACTTTTCAACCGTTTCTCATTCACAAAACGATGCTTTCTAAAACGGTTAAATTCCGTTTTACTTTCAAAATCATTCAAGGAAACCTTGTCATTCGCCAAACTGAAATAAGCAGAAATGACACTACTATCTTGCTTGCTTTCCATCACATAACTCACGGCTAACAAAGCTTGTCGATAAAGAATAGATTCTTTCAAAATAAAATCGTTCAAATCTGCGTCTCCACAATCGAACGATTCTATTGATTCTTTTTTCCTAAGTCTGCGTATATTATATACAGACGAAATATGATCTCTAATTAGCTGCTTCATATATTTATACTTTCAGCATTTTCATTGCAGCTTCATAGTCTTTCAATCTTCTTTCTCTTTCTTCCTTCGTTTCCTTAGGAGGATTTTTCATCCGCTCTAGGAACCTCCGGGCATCTTCCCCATAAAGTATCGGGGTTTCCTTAATTGGTCTTGCCATACAGCTTTTCCTCCTTTCTATTTTAGTTTTACGATACAAAGGTAACCCCTTTTCCCTTAATCTCCAACACTATCTCTCTAAGAACACTTTTATTTTCAATATATTGACGAAGTTGAACTAAAAGTTATCCTTTTGCAAAGAACATTTTTTACAATAACCCCCATTTTTCTATTTCACCGTAAAAAAGGCACTGTTCCGGTTTGACATTTAGCTGCCGGAACAACGTTTTTTATGACATGCGGGCAAACGGGCTGCGCAGCTCGTTTTAATAGCAGGACAATTGTCAAGCCATAATATATTCTTACTGACATTCCGATAAAGCTTAACTTCCGGAGAATCGAATATTTGAAACGACCAAGGGGAGGATATGGAAATATGGGAAGGAGCAGAAGTTGATTTCGGAAGGAGCCGGCACCTTATTTCCATGAAGCCGGACTTCATCGCGCTGACCCGGAACTTCGTTGCTCTGAAGTCTGACTTCATGGGTAACGAAGGTAAACTTCAGAGCGATGAACCGATACTTTAAGGGAATTTTCTGCGCACCTCGCGGCAATAGACTGGAAACTGACATATTTTTCACATCGGGCGCAAGCTTCGGTAAGGAACTTCACGGATGCCCTGCGAGGGGATTTCAAGACGTTTTTTACAATAAGCCCCCATTATTTTAATTACTTGTCATGCGCTTGATAATGCTGTATGCATTGATGATCCCCAGCTCGCCGGCTTTACTCAGGTCGACGATACCGCGATTGGCATCTCCCTGTGACAAACGTGCCAAGCCACGGTTGAAGTAGGCTTCTGCAAATTCCGGATCACGTTGGATAGCCTCGCTGTAATCCTGGATGGCAGCCCGGAAGTCACGCTGCGCGCAACGCAGGTTTCCACGGTTGAAATAGGCATACACGAAACCGGGATTCAGCTTGATTACCATATCGTAATCCCTGGTAATCATTTCGTGTTCATAGGCGCGTTTATTATCTTTCAGCGAGATTGAAGACGGGTCGTTCGTAGACGGGGTACGGGTTGTCGTCGAGCTCTTACCCATATTCAGATTCATACTCATGGTCGAAAAATCATCCTGGGAACTTGCTGCCTGGGACAGGTTGTAATCGAGCTGCTTATACCGGACAACCGCCCGGTTGAAATAAGCCATGGCAAAGTCCGGATCCTGTTCGATCACCTTTGTATAGTCTTTCAGCGCTTCGGAAAAGTCTTGTACAAGCGTAAAGTCTAATGCACGGCCGAAATAGGCATCCACATCGTTCGGATTCTTGGCAATCTTGGCCGAAAAATTATCGATAGATGCAAAATGCACGGCTATCTGATCTTCCGTCAGGGCTGCCTCTTCATTCGTGATACGCAGTTTACGATCCAAAACCATACGGGCATTGTAAGCCTCTATCATCTTATCATAGTAAACCAGATTCTTTACCTGGTCTATCTTTTCGTAATAGGTCAGGACAAACATCGGTTCCAGGTCTACCCGTACGTTGCGGTCTTGTACGCGTCCGCGAATTTCGCTATGGTATTTCGTTTTGCGCTCCTCCTCCTTATCATAAACGACGAGGCGGTTAAACTTGTCGATATTCTTATCCGATTGTTCGCGCGTATTCTCATCTTTACTGTCAGGCGCCGGATCGGCCGTTTTATTACCGGTATTTTTATTGCCGTTGGACGCAACTGCTTTTCCTCCTGCATTATTCTCATTTTTCTTCTGCTGCTCCAGGTTGTAGGCAGTCCAATAATCACGATCGGCGCCAGCCTCGTCATGCATTTTCCGTTTCACTTCCGAACGGCTCATATAGCCGGCTATGAAGTTCGGGTATTGTTGCAAAACGACATCGAAATCCTTCACGGAGCCGGAATAGTCACCCGTTTCATAACGGAGCAATGCCCGGTTATAATAAGCCATATAGTTATCCGGTTCCATCTGGATCACCACGTCGAAATCCTCGATAGCCCGGTTATTGTCTCCGATTTGGGCACGAAGCAATCCACGGTTGAACCGTGCAATCAGGTTATGGCTGTCGATGCTGACCACCTGGTCATAATCGGCCATTGCGCCACGCAGGTCTTTCAGTTGATAACGGACCAGACCTCTGTTAATATAGTAACCGCTCTCACGGGTATTCAGGCGGATTGCCTCATTCAGGTCGGCAAGCGCGTCTTTCAGGTTATTCATCTGATAGAGCAGGATGGCACGGTTGCCATAGGCGGGAGCATAGTAAGGGTCCATCTGGATTGCCTTGTCATAGTCGGCAAGCGCCTTCGCCGTATCGCCTTCCTCGGTGTACATGGCTCCGCGCGTCAGGTAGTTCATTGAATATTTGGGATGGGCAGCCATCAGCTCTTCAAAGGTTTTCTCCGCCGCCTTATAATCCTTCTTCTGGATATTGGCTACAGCCATATTGACCAGCATCTGGCGGTCTTCCGCCTTAAATTCCAGTCCTTTCTTGTAATCTTCTATCGCTTCGTCAAACTTCTCCTGGCTCTGGCGGGCAATGCCACGCGCATAATAGGCTTGTACCAAGAAGGGGTTTCGCTCGAGGCAAAGCGTACAGTCTTCCTCGGCTCCTTTGTAGTCGTCCAAGTTGATTTTCGCCACGGCGCGATAGAAATAGGGTTCTGCCAACCAGGGTTTCGACTTGATTACCTGATTGAAATATTGTATGGAAAGAACGTAGTCTTCAAAATACAACGCATTACGTCCGACAGTCAGCACACGATCTGTATTGATTTGTGCAAACATGACTAATGAACATAACTGAAATATAAGTAAGAGAATTGCTTTCTTCATCTATATTAATATTCAACATTGATCGCAGGCAAAAGTAAGTAAATAATCTTAGCCATTAAAACCTATACATAAAAAAAGCTTTCACAGACTGCAAAACAGTGTGAAAGCTTTCTATTATTTATAAAGCAATTTAATTACTTCGGCTCGATCTTCACCATCAGATGGTCTTTAGGGATCTTATCACCTTCCTGTACACCCAATTCGATAATCGTACCGGATATCGGAGCGACTACGCGGTTGTACATCTTCATTGCCTGGTGGATCAACAGCAACTGGCCGGCTTCGACCTCCTGCCCTTGCTGAACTTCCAGTTTGACGATCGTCCCGGGAAGATGAGAAATCACATCACCGATAAAGGCTTGTGCCACATTTTACGGTTCTTATATTTTGTAGTCAGCGTCGTCTTATACTTACGGGCCGTTACTACAAAATCTACATATTCGTTATCTTTCTCTTTCTTTTCCATATTCAAAAGTTTTAACAGAGTCAATTAGAACGGAGGCAATCCGTGCTTCTTAGCCGGTCTGTATTCCTCTTTTAATATAGAAAGTTTAAGTGCATGGAGCAACAGCGAGCGTGTTTCCTTCGGCTCGATAACCGAATCGACAAAGCCTTTGGATGCTGCCACATACGGATTAGCGAACTTCTCGATATATTCTTTTACCTTTTCCTGGCGCATTGCGTTCTGGTCTTCCGCTTCCATGATCTCCTTACGGAAGATAATGTTGGCAGCACCTTCCGGTCCCATAACAGCGATTTCGGCACTCGGCCATGCGAACATGAAGTCTGCACCCAAGTGACGGGAGTTCATAGCGATGTAACCGCCACCGTAAGCCTTACGCAGGATAACCGTGATCTTGGGAACAGTCGCTTCGGAATAAGCATACAGCACTTTCGCACCGTGACGGATCACACCGGCATGCTCCTGGTCTACGCCCGGCAGGTAACCCGGCATATCTTCCAGCGTAATAATAGGAATATTGAAAGAGTCGCAGAAGCGGATAAAACGTGCAGCCTTATCAGCGCTGTCACAATCCAACACACCGGCCAAAACCATCGGCTGGTTGGCTACGAAACCGACTGTCTCGCCTGCCATACGACCGAAACCGATCACAATGTTGGCAGCCCACAGCTCCTGAACTTCCAGGAAGTCGGAATCATCCACGATACATTTAATTACGTCGCGTACGTCGTACGGCTGTTTCGGATCTGCCGGAACCACCTCTTCGATGTTCAACATCGCTGTCGGTTCTTTCGGCTCGATCGCCTTAGCCTGCTGTTGGTTATTCCAAGGAATGAAGCTGACCAGACGTTTAACCTGTTCAAAACATTCCTGCTCGCTCTGTGCATAGAAATGAGCGTTACCGGTTGTTTCAGCATGTACACGTGCGCCGCCCAGGTCTTCCATCGAGATGTCTTCGCCCAACACGGTCTTGATTACATTCGGACCGGTGATGAACATTTTGGAGATATTTTCAACTACAAACACGAAGTCTGTCAATGCAGGCGAGTAAACAGCACCACCGGCACACGGTCCGAGAATCAGAGAAATCTGCGGAATCACACCGGAAGCAATTGTATTGCGATAGAAGATTTCACCATAACCGGCCAATGCACCGACACCTTCCTGGATACGTGCACCACCCGAGTCGTTAATACCAATAATCGGACATTTCATCTTCAGGGCATGATCCATAATCTTTGTAATCTTACGGGCATGCTGCAAACCCAGCGAACCACCGGCAACCGTAAAGTCCTGTGCATAGATACAAACCGGAGCACCGAAAATCGTACCTGTACCTGTAACAACACCATCACCTGGTAAATCCTTCTTCTCCATACCGAAATCACGGCCATCGTGTTTCACGAAAAGGTCATATTCGTGGAAAGAATTTTTGTCCAACAAGGATAGGATACGATCACGGGCAGTCAATTTGCCCATTGCAATCTGCTTTTCGATAGCAGCCTCGCCTCCACCCATCTCAACGACGGCTTTCTTCTCCCTGAGGGCCTGAATGTTTTTACTTAAATCTGTCATAACTTATTAGTTAATAGAATTCTTATTATTTGCCAACCGCCTTTGCTTTATAAGAGCAACGGGCTGTTCCTTTAATAATACTGTTTAATTTGCTTTTATTCAATTGCCGGCGGATTCCGGAAATATTGTCGATGAAGACATGGCCTTCCAGGTGCTCACATTCATGCTGCACCACACGGGCGGCAAAGCCTTCCACTACTTCATCGTGTTCTTTTAGGTCTTCGTCCAGATATTTCACACGCACTTTTGCCGAACGGGAGACTTTCTCGTGTACACCCGGCAAACTCAGACAGCCTTCTTCCAGTGAGATTTCCTCTTCACTGCGCTCTATAAAAACGGGATTAATCATGGCGCGTTTGAAGCCTTTGCATTCCGGACAATCATCCCCCATCACATCGGCGTCGATCACCAAAAGACGCAATGACAAGCCTACCTGGGGAGCTGCCAGACCCACACCGTCGGCGTTGTACATGGTTTCAAACATATTGGCTACCAATTGTTTCAGATCCGGATAGTCCATCGGAACATCTTCAGCCTCTTTTCTCAACACAGGCTGTCCATATAAATATACTGGTAAAATCATAAACTATAACTGATATTTTTTATTTTCCAAATATGATTGCAGGATGATAACAGCACTGATTTCGTCCACCAATCCCTTATCCTGCCTTTTCTTTTTCTTTAATCCTCCGTCCAGCATTGCCTTATGTGCTAAAACGGATGTAAATCGTTCATCGTAATATTCTACCGGAATATCGGGGATTACTCGTTTCAGATGTGTAACAAACGCCTCCACATATTTCATATTCTCGGATGGTTCATTATTCATCTGTTTCGGAAGCCCGACAACAAACCGTTCCACTGGTTCATGCGAAACATAATCGGCAAGAAACTTTGCAAGTTCACCGCTTGGTACGGTTGTCAGTCCGTTTGCAATCATCTGCAACGTATCTGTAACTGCCAGTCCGGTACGCTTCCGGCCATAATCTATTGCTACAATCCTTCCCATCGGGCACAAAGATAGCATAAATTCGGCTTTTTATTACACATATATGTAAAAAGTGTGCAATTTAATACTTAGTAGGCATTCTTTTCGCCCTTGAACATATTGAGGACTGTCACCACTATAATCTTAAGATCCAGGAAGAAAGACCAGTTTTCAATATACCAGACATCACGTTTGACGCGGCCTTCCATTTGTTCTAAATTTTTCGTTTCACCTCTGTAGCCGGTCACCTGCGCCCAACCGGTCACGCCCGGCTTTACCAGATGGCGCACCATATATTTATCGATCAGTGCCGAATATTGCTCGGTATGTTTCAGCATATGGGGACGTGGGCCTACAACCGACATTTCCCCCCGCAATACATTAATAAACTGGGGAAATTCATCCAGATTCGTCCGGCGAAGAAAATCGCCCACCCGTGTTTTACGCGGATCATCTTTTACCGCCTGGAGAGAGTCGGCCTGGGGATTTACCCTCATGGTACGGAATTTATAGCATTTGAAATCCTGCCCGTATAAGCCTGTTCTCTTCTGCTTGAACAAAACCGGACCCGGAGAACTCATCTTAATCAAAATGCCGATCACGATATACAAGATCGGATAAATCGTAATTAAGACAAGCAACGAGAATACAATATCGAATGTCCGTTTCAATGCCCGGTTATAGGCTGCCTGCAAAGGCTCGCGGCGAACCGTCAGCAAAGGAATCGATTCCAGCACCTCCATCACCAGACTCTTTTTCAGGTTTCGATAGAATTCCGGCACAATATAGAAACGGATCATATGTTTCTCCGCAAAGTTCAGCAAGCGTACGATCTTAGCATCATTCGTGCCCGGCAAAGTACAATAGATTTCATCCACCTCATTTTCCAGGACAAAGCTTTCCACTTCGTTCGTCATTCCCAGATAATTGGGCAACACTGATTTCAAAGACAGATTATCATCAAAGAAACCCAGGATATTGAAGCCGTATGACAGATCGTCCTTCATGACCCTATAAAGTTCCATACCGTTCTTTCCGGCTCCGACAATGACAATTTTCTTAAAATTGTATCCTTTACGGCGATACATCTTCAAGGTTACGCGTACAATTACGCGCCACAGAGAAAATATAACGACGGTGACCGCATAATAAACCAACAGGAAAGTAGCCAGTACATCGCCGATATTCAGAAAAATCAGGCAAGTAGCAAACAGGAATATCAGGATTGTAACCAACAGGAATGCCCTTTGCACAATTTTGTCGATGAAAACGACAGCCATATGTAACTGCAAAGGGACAAAATAAAGGGAAAAGAAGTAACAGAAATTCAACAAGAGCACCACCTCGCGCAAGCTTCCGGTGATAACAGATGTATATAAATTACCCAATCCATAGTAGACAATAAAGAAAAGAACATTCAGAACGATTAAATCCCCAACGCCTATCAACCATTGAATAAGATAACCATGTTTTTTATTTAACTCCATAACAACGCTCTAAGATCATGCAAAAATAAGCATTATTTCCGAGCAAAAAAAAGGCCGCACACGATAATGTGCAGCCTTTTCGGATATAATTCAAAATTAATTAATCATTTGCAGACATAATAACCACACGGTTCCAATTGTTTTCGCTGTACGGCTGAACATCAGAACCCTTCCATTCGATTGTAATCTGGTTAGAAGAGATACCGTATTTTTCGATCAGTTCTTTTGCAACGGCTCTTGCACGTTTTTCAGAAAGCTGCAAGTTATAAGAACCTGTACCTGTTTTCTTATCAGCATAACCGATAACCTTGATAGGCACATTGTTGTCTTTCATAAACTGTGCAGTATTAAAGATGCTAACCTGCTGGTTCTTGTCGATTTTAGCGCTATTCAGGCGGAAGTACACTACATTGTCTACATAGTTGTTAACAACGTTAGTTACAACTTCTTCACATTCAGGACAAGAAACCGGACGTTTGCTCAACTCGTCGTTTTCAGCACGCAATTTGTTGATCTGGCCGTTCAGGTCGTTCAACAGAGCGTAATCCATCGGTTCCATTACTTCGAAATCAGTTTTACCCAGTTTGAAAGTCAAACCTGCACTCAACTGTCCGATACCGTCAGTCAGGTGATACATGGAAACACGGTTGAATTCTTCGTTCAGCAAAGAACCCTGAACTTCAACATTCAAATCAACACGTTTGCTCAAACGGAATGCTGTCAAGACACCGAAGTTAACCGTCGGAGATTCAGTTCTGGAAATGCCTCTGTTATCATCAGAGTTTTTGAAACGCTGTGCATAACCAAGACCGACCCAAGGAATCAAACGGAATACTTTCTTTTCGTTATAAGGAGCCCAGAAATTTGTTACATCCCACAACAAATCAGCATGAGCTGCTGCATATTTATTGTGCTGCATAAATGTAGCACCTGTATTTTCAAAACCGTGCAATACACCGCCATTCAACTGGAGACGCAATGCCAAATACGGATTGAACCATTTACCAACTGAGAACTGAGGCGCAAAATTCAAACGATTCTTGAAATCGGCTTCATTATTCTGGTCACCGAATAACACGCTTGCACCGCCTGCAATAGAAATAAACCAGTTATCGCCGGCTTTATTCTTCTTGAAGTTCGTTTTATAGCCTGCTTCATTACTAAATCCAACCTGCGGTTTGAATTCCTGTGCAGAAACAGAAAATACAAAACCACACAACAACGCCAATAGTAATACTTTCGTTTTCATATTTATCAACATTTTAATTAAACAATCAATTACCTACAAATCTTGCTCAAATATAGTGCAAAACTAATTCTTTTTCTTAAATATAACAAATAAAACATATAAAAGTTCCATCCTACTCGAAATAATTCAAGATTTTATAACCACCTTCTTTCAGATAAGATTCTTTCTTCATTAATTTAATATCGCTCTGCATCATATCTTTAACTAAAGCAGACAAATCATACTTCGGTTCCCATCCCAAACGTGTTCGTGCCTTAGTTGCATCTCCGATCAACAAGTCAACCTCTGTCGGACGAAAATATTGGGGGTCTACACCTACAACTTCGGCTCCAATCCGTTTCCTGAAATTATCAAGATAAGATTCACCTACTTTCTCAATAAACACTTTTTCGTCAATATAGTTTAATAAAGCGACCTCATTAACATCATTTCCTTTGAAAATTATGTCGACACCGATTTCAGCGAAGGCCATTTTCAGAAAATCGCGGATAGTAGTCGTTATACCCGTTGCTATTACATAGTCCGAAGGCTCGTCCTGTTGCAGGATGGCATGCATGGCACGGACATAGTCTTTCGCGTGTCCCCAGTCACGCTTGGACGAGAGATTTCCCATATAAACTTTCTGCTGCATTCCCAAAGCAATGCGGGAAACAGCCCGGGTTACCTTACGGGTCACAAACGTTTCGCCTCTCAAAGGTGATTCATGGTTGAACAGGATTCCGTTTGACGCATGCATCTTGTAAGCCTCACGATAGTTCACCGTTATCCAGTAACCGTATAATTTAGCAACGGCATACGGGCTTCTCGGATAGAAAGGAGTCGTTTCTTTCTGCGGAACTTCCTGTACCAGGCCATAAAGTTCGGAAGTTGATGCCTGATAAATGCGCGTCTTAGGAATCAAATTCAGCAGACGCACAGCTTCAAGAATGCGCAAAACACCCAGGCCGTCGGCATTAGCCGTATATTCGGGAGTATCGAAACTCACTTTCACATGACTCATTGCTGCCAGATTATAAATTTCATCCGGTTGCGTCTCTCCGATGATACGGGTCAGGTTCAAACTGTCGGTCAGGTCACCATAATGTAAAATCAGATTACGGTTCTCCACATGCGGATCCTGATAAAGATGATCGATACGATCCGTATTAAACATGGATGAACGGCGCTTGATACCATGTACCGTATAGCCTTTCTTTACCAAATACTCAGCTAAATAGGCACCATCCTGCCCTGTTATTCCCGTTATTAAAGCAACTTTGCCCATCTTATCTTTATTTTCAATTTTTAATTCTCAATTTTCAACGTACCAATTATAAAGACGTTCGACGCCTTCATCGATCTCTATCGTATGGTGCCAACCCAAAGCATGCAACTTCGTGACATCCGTCAGTTTGCGCATCGTCCCGTCCGGTTTGGCCGCATTAAACACGATATCACCGGAGAAACCGACCTTTTCACGAATCAGGAAAGCGACTTCACGAATAGACAGTTCCTTTCCCGTACCTATATTAATATGCGTATTCCGGATATCTCCGGAAACAGGACGGACATCGGCAAAGTCGACTTTCTCCATCACATAGACGGAAGCATCCGCCATTTCTTCGCTCCAAAGAAATTCACGGAGCGGCTTACCCGTCCCCCACAGTTCCACCTTTCCGGGATAAATACCGTATTTGGCAAGAACGTCCAGCATCTCCTGTTCGGTCGCGCATCCCGATACATTTTCCACCGGACGCGCATCCAAATCCTTTCGGATGGCAGTCCAATTATTTTCGGACAGGCATTTCCCCAGATGTATTTTACGGATCATGGCAGGAAGCACATGCGAAGTTTCCAGATTGAAATTATCATTCGGACCATACAGGTTCGTGGGCATCACCGCAATATAGTTTGTTCCGTATTGCAGGTTATAACTTTCACACATCTTGATTCCGGCAATCTTGGCAATCGCATACGGCTCATTCGTATATTCGAGCGGCGAAGTCAGCAAACAATCTTCCGGCATAGGCTGCGGGGCATTTCCCGGATAAATACAAGTGCTGCCTAAAAAGAGCAATTTCTTGACGTTATTAATATAGGAAGCATGAATCACATTATTCTGAATCATCAGGTTCTGGTAAATAAAATCCGCACGGTAGCGACTGTTTGCCATGATTCCTCCTACATGGGCCGCCGAAAGGAATACATATTCCGGCTTTTCGACAGCGAAGAAACCAGTCACCGCCTGCTGATCCGTCAAATCCAGTTCCGCATGCGTACGAAGGACAAAGTTCGTATAGCCTTTTGCCTTCAGATTCTTCAAAATGGCAGAGCCGACCAATCCTCGATGGCCTGCCACAAAGATTTTGCTATCTTTATTCATTGTGTCCTTTTATCAAGTTCAACAGATATTGCCCATACTGATTCTTCAGCATCGGAGCGGCAACCCGCTTCAACCGTTCAGCATCGATCCAGCCATTCCGGAATGCAATTTCTTCCAGGCAAGCGACTTTCAAACCTTGTCGCTTTTCGATCACTTCCACAAACGTAGAGGCCTCGGAAAGAGAATCGTGTGTACCGGTATCGAGCCAGGCGAATCCCCGTCCCAACAATTGAACTTTCAATTCTCCGTCTTTCAGGAATTCCTGGTTGACTGTCGTGATCTCCAGTTCCCCGCGGGCAGAAGGCTTTATTTGCTTAGCGACCTCCACAACCTTGTTCGGGTAAAAATAGAGTCCGACCACCGCATAATTCGATTTCGGGCAAGCCGGTTTTTCTTCAATACTCAACACGTTGCCCGCCTCGTCGAATTCGGCCACGCCATAGCGTTCCGGATCGTTGACGTAGTAACCGAAGACTGTTGCTTTTTGTTCGCCTTCCGCATTGCGGACGGCCTCTTTTAACATAGCCGTAAAGCTCTGTCCATAAAAGATATTGTCGCCCAAGACCAGACAAACGGAGTCATTTCCAATAAACTCCTCTCCGATCAAAAAAGCTTGTGCCAATCCGTCCGGTGAAGGTTGTTCGGCATACTCAAAACGAACGCCGAAATCGGAACCGTCTCCTAATAAACGACGGAAACCGGGAAGATCCTGCGGAGTGGAAATCACCAATATCTCACGTATGCCGGCCAGCATCAACACGGATACCGGATAATAAATCATCGGCTTATCGTAAATAGGCAACAACTGTTTCGAAACTCCTTTGGTGATCGGATAAAGACGTGTACCAGATCCTCCGGCTAAAACAATACCTTTCATATCAATATCTTAATTATATAGATGTACAAATTATATAACGGAGGGCAAATGTATTAAAAATAATTCACTTTACGGGCCCGGCGGAACTTTTCTTTCCAAAGGCTTGTTACAAATGTACATTTCAAAATAATATAAAACGAATTTGTTATGAAGACATTTATTGACACAATTAATTTCGGAGTAAAAAACTGGTGGGTCTCACTATTATTGGGCCTGCTCTATATCCTGATCGCAATCTGCCTGATGTTCACGCCACTGGCCAGTTATATTGCATTAAGTGTCCTGTTTAGCGTTTCCATGTTCGTCAGCGGCACACTGGAAATACTCTTTGCCATCACCAATAAGAAAAATATATCCAGCTGGGGATGGTATCTGGCAAGCGGTATTATCGACTTGATCTTAGGCATTTACCTGATGGCAAACGTCGGTCTGAGTATGGCCGTGCTTCCTTTCATTATTGCTTTCTGGCTGATGTTCCGGGGATTCGCTTCGACCGGTTACGCTATGGACCTGAAGCGTTACGGCACACGTAACTGGGGCTGGTACATGGCCTTTGGCGTCCTGGCAATCCTGTGTAGCATCGGCATCATCTGGCAACCAGGGCTGGGCGCCTTATCACTCGTTTACATGATCGCTTATACGTTACTGATCATCGGTATTTTCCGCGTCATGCTCTCCTTCGAATTAAAGAGCCTGCACAAACGCAAAAAAGAATATTTAGAAGCACAAGATGCCGAAGAATAGTTTATCGGCCAGATTTCACGGTCACTAAGAAAATCACCGGATTGCTATCTTCCGTAAGGTTGTCGAGAACTTTGTCCCATTCAGCCTTACGGGACGGCAAACGGGGATTGCCAATTTCAAAATCCTTCCGGTGCTCCACCAAATAACCGGCATTCAAAGCATTCACAATCGTTCCTTCCGGACTGACCTGGAACGGGAAGATAATCAGGGACGGCCCTCCTGTCAGGTCATTTGTAAAACCGGCTTTTCCGTTTTTATCCACTGCATTCACAAATGAATGTTCCCCTTTGTCAAACACTCCCTGATAACTATTCTTTTCGTTTGTATAGGAAACCAATAAATAGTTATCCGTCTCAAAGATATTCTGAATCTGGATTCCTTTCATCCGGTTCCGCGGATCGATCTCCGCATTCTTTTTTCCATAATCGGCTTTCAGAAAACCACGGTCGAGAACATAAACAGGCACTTTCTTTTTAGGAGACTGAATCTGGTATATTTCATCCTGGAAAGAGCCTTTAAAGCAGACTTGCCCATTATACCTGTAAAATAAATCGAACGACGACAAGTTAAGCGCCCCCCGTAACTTTTTATCCACCGGGGAAGCGATTTTCCCGATTATCTTTCCTTTCTGCAAATCGACTGTATAAAGCTGGTCTGCCTGATTCTCAGTCGTATAATTATAAGAATCGTTCGCATAAACCAATTGGGTATCGTTCAACAGGCAACAAGCCCCCACATTGTGGTTGTCCGCGGGCAACGTACGGAGGAAATTCCCTTCATAGTCATATTCGAGCATCGTTTTAAACTGCAACACATAAACCCGTTTCGTTGCCGGATTGATTGTGTACCGAAGTGAATTTGTATATTCTCCCGGCCCCTGTCCCTTACTTCCGATCTTATTCAGAAATTTGCCGGTCTTTCCATCAAAACGATACAACAGGTCCGACGATACAAAAATCTGGCCATCCGCATACTGGATATAGCAGTCGCCTCCCAACAGGCAATCGTCTGTTGTTTCCAACGGAACAAAACGAATATCGGAAGCAATCTCACTTAAATTGATTGTTTTCTCATTTTGAAGATTCTCTTTTACCGGAATAACGGTTTGACCATCCACTTCCGACGCGAGAAACAAAACCATAAAGAAAAGGAAGACTGACTTTTTCATGATACTATAGATTTAGTTAACTGCAAATATATAGATATTTAATCTATCTCAATCTAATAACAAACTAAATTCTTATTTTTGTGTAAATTTCAACTTTTAAATCCATTTGTCATGAAGATCCTCTGGATGCTATTCATCTGTTTGCTTCCACTTAAAGGAATCGCGGAAAGCAGTATACGTATATATGACCTGCAATGCGAATACCAATCCGACCCGTTAGGCATCGACACGGAAACTCCGCGTTTCAGCTGGAAGCTGTCTGATGCAGCACAAACCAGGGGGCAAAGACAAACGGCTTATCAACTTCTGGTATCCGGCAGTCCTTCCCTGCTCGAACAAAACCAAGGGGACATTTGGGATAGCGGGCCCGTTACTTCCGACCAGTCCGTTCTTATCGCTTATAAAGGGAAAAAGCTTATCTCCAACCAGGTTTATTATTGGAAAGTCCGGGTATTCGACAAAGACAACAAAGCGACAGCCTGGAGTCCGGCAGCCCGTTTCTCGATGGGCTTGCTCTCCCCTTCCGACTGGAAAGGCTGCTGGATAAAACATCCGGATGTTTCCCCGGAACAGCACATCTGGTTCCGCAAAAGTTTCTCTTTGGAACAGCCGGCGGAGAATGCCTTCCTGCATATTGCCTCAATGGGCTACCACGAGCTCTATGTCAACGGCCGGAAAGCCGATGACCGCGTTCTGGCACCGGCCCTCTCCCGGTTGGACAAACGGGTATTATATGTCACTTACGACATCGCCAAACTACTAAAAGCCGGCAAAAACACAATCGCCATTTGGCAGGGACCCGGCTGGGCGCGTTACAACTATTTCGCAAACAACATACATCCGGCTCTGCGGGCACAAACGGATATCCGGACAAAAGCCGGAAACAGCCTTTCCATCCAGACGGATAACAGTTGGAAATGCGCCGTCAGTTCAAGCAGCAACACCGGCAAATACCAGTATTTCGACATGGGCGGCGAATGTGTGGACGCACGAAAACATCAGACAGACTGGAATATGCCCTATTTCGACGACAACCGGTGGCAGGCGGCACAGGAAACATCCCTGAATGTCACCTTATCTTCCCAGATGATGGAACCGAGCCGTATCATCGAAACACTGCCCGCCCGGAAAATAACCGATACGGTCCCCGGCATTTACAAGATCGATATGGGAAAAAACTTCACGGGATGGCTGGATATTAAGATGAACGGGATGTCAGCCGGAGATACAGTTGTAATTACAGTTGCCGACGATCCGGAAACCATACAGGATTTCGGTCAACGCAATCTTTATATCTGCAAAGGAGAGCCGGACGAATCCTTCCGCAACCGCTTTAACTTCATCGCCGGACGTTACATCAACATACAGGGTATGAAACAGAAACCTAAGCTGTCGGACATCAAAGGATACGTAATTGCGACCGACCTGCAACGGAGCGGATATTTCACCTGTTCCGACGACCTGTTCAACCGGATTTACGAAACAGACCTGTGGACCTACCGCATGTGCACGACCGAAGGGTACACCTCGGACTGTCCGCACCGCGAAAGACTGGGATATGGCGAAGTCGCCTTTGCCACAGCCTGGGGGATCGGGTTGCCCAATTACCGCTCCGCCGCCTATTTGGCCAAACACGTGCGCGACTGGACGGATGTACAGGAATGGACCGGCTGGATACATCATACCGCCCCGCAGATAAACGAGCATTACGGCGGTCCGATGTGGAGCAGTGCGGGATTGAACATCAGCTGGGAATATTATCTGACTTACGGAGACAAACGCATCTTGGAATCCATATACGGTCCGGCCAAACAATGGCTCGAATATCTGTACCAAAACAGTGCGTGGGGCCTGCTCGAAGCGTATGCCGGAGGAGGCAAATTCTTAGGCGACTGGGCCGCACCGAAGCAAAGGAAAGAATTTGGGGGCACACCTGAATCATTCTTCTTCAACAATTGCGTCTACGCCATGAACCTGGAAACCGTTGCACAGATAGCCGATTTACTGGAGAAACCGGACGACGCAGCTCTCTACCGGAAAAGGCTGAATGCGCTCAGGAAAAAGATACAAAAACAATTCTACGACACGGAAACAGGTCTGTACATGGAAGGCAACCAGGTCCAGACCGCTTTCCCGTTATGGAGAAAGATCACGCCGGACAGCCTGTCTGCATCCGTACTCGCCCATTTCGAAGAAGAATTCACCCATAACCATCCCTACCTGGATATGGGCAGTTCCGGGCTTCCCGTCCTGCTGAAGTTCCTGACCGAAGAGCAGGATTTTAACGAAGCCATGGCCGGACATCTCTCCAGCACGGACGAACCCAGCTACGGTTACTTCCTGAAACGCGGTGAAACAACCTGGCCGGAATACTGGAATGTCGATGTGCCGAGCCGCATACATACCTGCTATACGGGTATCGCCTCCTGGTTTATCAAAAGCGTAGGCGGCATCCGTCCCGATCCCTCCCATCCGGGATACCAACAGTTTATCATCAAGCCTTCACCCATCCGGCAACTGACATTCGCACGGACAGAGACAGAGTCCCTCTACGGCACGATCAAAAGTGACTGGAAAAAGAAAGACCATTTACTGGAACTTGCCATATCGATCCCCGTCAACACGAAAGCGACAGTCTACCTGCCCGCCACCTCCGCTGATAAGGTCCGGGAGAACGGTAAACCGCTTTCCGAAGCGGAAGGTATCAAGACATTAGGTGAGGCAGGAAAAAAACTGTTGATAGAGGTCGAATCCGGTAACTATACGTTCACTATGCCTTATTAAAATAAACTCAAACATATTCAAGCATATGCATATCATCTTATCTCCGGCTAAAACAATGACCGGAACATCCAAAATAAAAGCGCCGGCCGGCACAATACCCCGGTTCAATCAAGAAGCAATCGAGATCGCACTCCACATGGCACAATATCCTGCCGATGAATTAGGAAAACTGCTAAAGCTCAGTCCCAAGCTGATGCTGGAAAGCTACAACCGTTTTCAAAACTTCCATTCCGCAGAAGAAAAGCCTTTACAGGCGATATTGGCTTATACGGGAGTTGTCTTCAAGCATATCAACCCCAAAGATTTCTCCGAGGCGGACTTCCTCTTTGCCCAGGATCACCTGCGGTTCGTTTCCATCTGCTACGGATTGCTCCGCCCGTTGGATCTGATCAAACCGTACCGGATGGAATATGATGTAAAACTGCCGGAATTGGGAGAAGGAAATATGTATGCCTACTGGCGTAGCCGCCAGACTGAACCGCTGATAGAAGAAGTCAAAGCCGACGACAACCTGTTGGTCAACCTCGCCAGCATGGACATCCAGCCAGCCTTCGACTGGAAAAAGATGGAACAATCCGTCCGCATCGTCACGCCGGATTTCAAAGTCTGGAAAAACGGTAAAGCCGAAACAATCGTAATTTACGCCAAGATGGCACGGGGACAGATGACGCGCCATATCATCAAAAACAGGATCACAAATCCGGAAGAGTTGAAAACATTCACCTGGGAAGGTTTCCATTTCCGAGAAGAACTCTCGGAAATGGATAGATGGGTCTTTTTACAAGATTAAAACTTACATTTTGCCTCGCAACGGAACACTGATTCCCATATAGAGATTCGTTGCATTGCCGCTTACCGGAAGAAACTGGGGAGTTACTTTGGTAAACATATAGTCGGAACCGATGAAGAAGTTGATCCATGACGGAGTAAAGTTCAACGCCAGGCCGTATGTCTTGAATTTACTGTGGATAAAAGAGTAACTCAATGTTGCTTCAAACCATCTGATCGGACGGTAATTGGCCGAAACAGTCAACTCCGTATAAGCTTTCGGAGAATACAAACGCGTAGAAGAAAGCAAGCCGAAGCCCAACTTATTTTCCAACATACGGTATTCACCCCCGATATTGATCGTAGAACGCAAGCGGGTGGTACGTCCTTCCGATGCTTTCTGCGTAAAATGGAACAGGTTCTCGAAATCGTCTTTCATCGAATTAAACTGATCGCTCATGCTCTGAGAACCTTCGGCAACATGATCGCCAATCGCCAGGTCGAAACCGTCAAAATCGAAAGTCCCGTTCACCTCGCCGAAAGTATTGCCGCTCTTATTCCAACTTACAAAACCTAAATCCAGGACCGCAGCCGACAAAGTGATATTTTCCGTCAACTGATAAGTGGCACCCAGGTCGACACCCATACCGAAGCCGCTTACCCCCGGACTGTCAAAGTCGAAGTTGCTGATATATTCACGTCCTTGTTCGTCCACTCCCATTTCCGGCACAAGTCCTTTCATGGAAGCACTCATTGTTCCGGTAGACGTTACCGACCACTTCGTATCGTTCATGACGGCACGCATATGTGTGATGTTCGCATCCATCGAGCCGACACCCAACAGCACTTTCACTTTCCCGCCGACCGTCAGTTTCTCCGTGATCGGACGTGAATAGCCGACACCCGTTTCCAGATAAGACTCGGCATAAGCAGAGATATCATTTATATCGTAAGTTGTCCCTTCCGCACTGTTACCACGCTTCATAAACTCGAACATGGTCTTCGGCACACGCACATTTGCCAGGCCTTTCAAAGAGACGTCGACCGTCCAGAATCCTTTTCCGGCATACCATCCACCGGAAAGAATCTGCGTTCCGAAGTCTGCGTTTATCTGGTTATTATCATTCAGGTTATTCAAAAAAGACTCGGTATTGACGGAGTTATCCATAAACGTAACCGTCTTCCCGTCTTTCGGGAATAAGATATTATCGACAGCAATGCCATTCGTTGTATAAGATGCATTGACAGCC
Organism: Parabacteroides sp. AF48-14; assembly: GCF_003477465.1. Classification (NCBI taxonomy): domain Bacteria; kingdom Pseudomonadati; phylum Bacteroidota; class Bacteroidia; order Bacteroidales; family Tannerellaceae; genus Parabacteroides; species Parabacteroides sp. AF48-14. The sequence continues at coordinate 85,418 of NZ_QUDI01000011.1, read as the reverse complement.
CCCAGCACAGGGATCGACACATATCCCCTTTCCGGACGAAAAGCCGGGTTCAGCGCCGTACGCGCCGGAGAGTTCTGCATGAAATAAGCCGTTCTCAATTGCTGGGCCGAGGCAGACGCCCCGATAAAAGTCAATAAAGCCAAAGCCAACAAGCTCTTGGCCGATTTAATATATGTAGTATTCATTATATTGATGCAAATAGATTAGTAAATCAATCAAATAGAAATCCCTCCCGTTTTCTTCAGCTTCAACTTCATCGAGATCGTCTCGCCATCTTTCAACGTTTCAGCTGTTTCACGACCTTTCAGGTGTAATTTGAAATCGATATTACGGGCATTCATCATCTTAGGCATATCTGCGGCAGTAATCTCAAAAGAGATATCCCCGCTCGCTCCCTTCACATCCTGCAAAGGGAAAGAGATATTCAATTGTTCACCAAATTCATCCAGGATCAGCATTTCGATTGTCAGGTCAAAAGGCATTTCATTTGTAACCGTTCCGTAAATGGTTGCCGTTCCTCCGGAAAAAAGATAATCGACAAATGAATCGTCGAAAGCCTCCTTGACATGTTCTACTGTCACCGCTTCAAAATCGGCAGCCGGCGTCAGAGGAGCCTCAAACGTATAACGGATATCGGACAAAGCACCGGCGGGAAGCTGGGCTACTTGTGAACGGTTACCCCATAAATTGAGCACAAGGTTTTCGGGTACATCCTTTATCGCATCCGGCAACTCTTTGTTCCGGCAAAATGTAAAACCGGTTGTTACGGAAGAAGCATCCGGACCAATCCAGATATCCGGAGTGGACGGCGAAAAAGTAAAGAAGGAAACCGGCGAAGCAGGCTGTCCGGTAATATCCAGGCGGCAATCCAATGTTCCGCTGTTCAAGCCGCTTTCCAACATCAAATGCGGGTCAACGAGACTCAATTTAAAGTCTTCGTCAAATAAGCCTTGCAGATCTTTCAACGAAATCGTACTGGAAGCCACAACTTCATAATCGTTATCCGCCCGGAAACCATTCTTCCGTACCTGCAACGTTCCTTGATAACGCGCTACATAGTATCCGTTTGCATCGATCTGTACAGAAGGCACTTTATATACCTTTATTACATCATCGACCGCAATCGTACCCGTGCCCAACGGGGCAACCCATTCATCTCCCACTACCAGATCGTCCGTATCGACATCCGATAAATCGTACTTGCTATCCACACATGAAGTAGCGGCACAACACAAGCACAGCACTAAAGACTGAAATAAAATTTTACCTTTCATTCTAAATATTCTAAAGTATTTGTCTTTCGAAATAAAGTCTAATCGGCTGCAAAAGTATGTAAAAGCATTCACCCGACCATACTTTTTCGCCTTGAAATTCAGCAACTCGCACGAATTGTGTTATTTCTTACGATAAAATAAGAATCCGCAAATCCAATAAATTACAAGTATAAACGTTATTAACTAAAATACTTTAAACAAGATTATATGAAACGGACCTTCAGCATATTACTCTTTCTTTTGTTGGTCATTTACGCAAAAGAAGGCTACAAACTGGCCACACAGGTTAATCCGGTGCAAAGTTTCAACACAGGTTCCCTCTCTGACGTAGCAGAAGAAGTGATTGCCATTCCGCTCGAAACAAATGCGCACTGCATACTAAGCCATGCCAGACTGGTCAAACGGGACGGAGACAACCTGTTCCTGCTCTGCCGGCAGCAACTTTACCATTTCAGTTGTTCGGGCAAGTTTATCAATCAGATAACCTATTGCAATTCTCTCTACAAAAACAATATTCTGGCATCCGACTATGTAATAGACCCGGTACACAAACAGTTGATCGTTACAGACGGACAACAACACGTACAATATTATAATTATGATGGTGATTTCTTAGGCAAAATCGACCTGCCCGCCGATTATGCCGGACAATCGTTAGGAAAGCTGGCCTACTATGACGGGCACATCTGGACGACAGTCAACAGAGCCGTCCTAAGAAAAGAATATAACAACCAATTGTGTATGGAGCAATGGTTATATAAATTCGACACGGCTTTCCACAAGGTGGAGACCCGCAAGCTGACCGTTGCCGAACTGGGACGCCTCACGATCGACCACGCCCTGGAACCGGAAGTTGCCGTTGCCAACCGGCAGGTATATGTGCAGGCGCCTTCCCTTCAGCCGGACGAACTATTGCAAGACACACTCTACCTGATCAGCCGGAACAAACTGGATATTACGGACGGTTATTCATCCATCCTCCCAATACGTATAAGCAGCCGTTTCCTGGTTTCCACCCACTACAACCCGAACAACGAGGATAAGTGTTATACATTCTGTTACGACCAACAGAAAAGCCGCGCTTACAATGTGCAGGGAGGATTGGTCGACAACTTCTACGGAACCGGTAAAGTACGGGAACTACAGGCCATGGACGTCTATAGCAATTCTTATTGTTTCTACAAAAGCAGTGAGGAGGTAAAAAAGGCATTTCCGGATCGCAAGACCGGCGATAACCCGGTGGTTTTCATCGTTAAATTGAAAGCATAAAAAAGGGAGGCTTTTGCCTCCCCCTGTATATTACTCTTCGTCTTCGCTCTCGTCTTCCTTCATATTGTGGAAAACGTTCTGGACGTCGTCATCTTCTTCCAGCTTTTCGATCAATTTCTCGATTCCTTCGCGCTGTTCGGCCGTGACTTCTTTCAGATCGTTCGGGATGCGGACAAATTCGCTGCTGGTGATTTCAAAACCGTTTTCTTCCAGATATTTCTGAATAGCGGAGTTCTGGGCAAATTCACCGTAGATGATTACTTCGCCTTCGTCTTCATCCAGCTCATCCACGCCGTAGTCGATCAGTTCCAGCTCCAGGTCTTCAAGCGACATATCTTCTTTCTTAACGATATGGAATACGCACTTGTGGTCGAACAGAAATTCAAGGCTACCGCTCGTACCTAACGAACCACCGTGTTTGTTGAAATAGCTACGGACATTAGCAACCGTACGGGTCGTATTGTCTGTTGCCGTTTCCACAAAGATAGCGATACCGTGAGGACCGTATCCTTCGTAGTTCATTTCCTTATAACCGGAGAAATCCTTTTCTACAGCACGCTTGATGGCACGTTCCACATTTTCCTTCGGCATGTTCTCCTTCTTTGCGTTCTGCATCAATGCACGCAAATGAGGGTTGTTCTCAGGATCCGGACCGCCTGCTTTAGCTGCTATCGTGATTTCTTTACCCAACTTGGTAAATACACGGGCCATATTGCCCCAACGCTTAAACTTTCTTGCTTTACGGAACTCAAACGCTCTTCCCATATTTTATTGAATTATAAATTTTGATTTATGAATTATTATCTCAATTGTGCTCCTAACTTCTGTTCCAGGTTTGTCTGGATCTTTTTCATGATCGCATCAATCTGTTTATCATTCAAAGTCTTTCCTTCATCTTGCAGATAGTAGCTGACTGCATAGGATTTCTTGCCTGCCGGGAGGTTCTTACCTTCGTAAACATCGAACAGCTCGACACCTTTCAGCAGTTTACGGTCACTGTCGGTTGCGATCTTCTCGACTTCTGCAAACTGGACTTTCTTATCCAGCAACAGGGCGAGGTCACGTTTTACGGCCGGGAACTTGGAGATTTCCGAGAAAGTGACTTTGCTCTTCTTCGTCTCCTTCATCAGCAGTGTCCACGACAGTTCGGCATAATAGACTTCCGTGTCGATATCCAGCTTCTTGCAGATCTTCGGACTCACGATACCCATTGTACCCAACTGGCGGCCGGAAGCAGTCGTGATGCTCAGACCGGCTGCATATATGTCGTTAGACAGATTTCCGAAGATAACCTTCTGCAGGTTGACACCCAAGCGAACCAGGATATTTTCCACATAGGCTTTCAGCTCATACACAGACGATTTTTCGTTCGGATGCGCCCAGCTGTTATCTACGCGGCTACCGCTCACCCACAGGCCCAGACGGTAATCTTCCGTAAATTCGGCCAGCGTTTCGCCTTCCTTCTTATTGTCGATATTGTAATCGTAGCAATTACCGAATTCGAAGAAGCGGATATTGCCGTTTTTGCGTTTCGCATTGTGCTCGATACTTTCCAGGCCGCCGAACAGCAATGTCTGGCGCATACCGTTCAAGTCAGCACTCAACGGGTTCATCAGCATCACGCAATGAGACACCGGATAAGTAGACAAGTTATCATAGTAAGCAGAACGAGTCAGCGAGTTATTCAGGATCTCATTGAACCCGCAGCCGCAAAGCTGTTCGGAGATCAGATTCTGCAATTTGTAACTACGGTCGGTCGGAGTCTGATAGCTCAGATTGGACTTTACGTTTTCGCTGAATTCCACATTATTATATCCGTAAATACGGAGGATATCTTCGATCACATCCACATCGCGCTGTACGTCGATACGGTAAACCGGGACATCGATCACCAATCCTTCCGCTGTTTCGGAAACAATCTTCATTTCCAGGCTTGCCAGAATGCTCTTAACCGTCTCTGCGGGAATAACCTTGCCAATCAACGTGTTCACCTTGTCATAAGACAGTTCCACACGATACGGGGCTACCGGAGCCGGATAGATATCCTGGATCGGGCCTGTGATCGTTCCGCCGGCCACTTCCTGAATCAACAGGGCGGCGCGTTTCATAATGTCGACAGTCTGGTTAGCGTCCAAACCGCGTTCATAGCGGAAAGAGGCATCCGTATTCAAGCCGAAACGACGGGCTGTCTTACGAATCCAAGTCGAATGGAAAGTTGCAGATTCCAGGAATACATTCTTTGTCTGTTCCGTCACACCGGAATCGAGTCCGCCGAATACACCAGCGATACACATCGGTTCCTCGGCGTTGCAGATCATCAGGTCGCGGTCGGTCAGCGTACGTTCTACGCCGTCGAGTGTCACGAATTTGGAACCTTCCGTTGCCGATCTTACCACAACTTTGTTTCCCTTGACCTTATCTGCATCGAAAGAGTGCAGCGGTTGTCCTACGCCATGCAGGATATAGTTTGTAACATCTACTACATTATTAATAGGACGCAGGCCGATCACCTTCAAACGGTTCTGCAACCATTCGGGGCTTTCCTTCACGGTCACACCCTTAATCGTTATGCCCGAATAGCGCAGGCAGGCTTCCGTATTCTCGACAACGACTTCGATAGCCGGAGTCGGATCGTCGATCTTGAAAGCATCCACATCCGGACGTTTCAGGGAGGCTGGTTTGCCGTTCTGCTTCAGATAGGCAGCCAGGTCGCGGGCAACACCGAAATGCGAAGTGGCATCCACGCGGTTCGGCGTGATGTCTACTTCCAGCACATAGTCGCTCTTTACATTATAATATTCCTTAGCCGGAGTTCCAACTACCGCATCGGCCGGCAACACGATGATACCGGCGTGATCCGTTCCGATACCGATTTCATCCTCGGCACAGATCATCCCGTTCGATTCGACACCGCGAATCTTGGAACGCTTTATCGTAAAACACTCGTCGCCATCATACAATTTAGTACCGTTCACAGCCACAACCACTTTCTGTCCGGCTGCCACATTCGGAGCGCCGCAAACAATCTGCAGGGGTTCTGCGCCGCCTACATTCACGGTCGTGATGTGCAGGTGGTCGGAATTAGGGTGTTCTTCACAGGTAAGAACTTCACCGATCACAAGTCCTTCCAGTCCGCCTTTAATGGTTTGAACTTCTTCTACTCCACCGGTTTCCAGACCGATCGAGGTAAGTGCTGCTGCTACTTCATCAGGCTGTAAATCAAAATCAAGATAATCTTTCAGCCAGTTGTAAGATATATTCATCGCTTTAAAATTTATTCAGTAAAGAGACGGCCCGCATAGTGCCGCCAAATTGACGGGCAAAAATACAAATAATTATTTAAAAGTCCCATCCTCAAACTCTATTAATTCGATCGGGGCTCTATTATGTTCCACTGTCCGATTCAATTCAGCCGGATTGTTGTGCGGGATCGCAAAGAAACATGTTTTATCCTAACTGGTAAATCATCATTTATAGCTCATATTTGGTAAATAGTGAATCAATAACGGATAAACACCGGTCCTCTATTGCATGTTACGGCTGTATTCCTTTTATGTCACAATTGTCTTCCTTCTATGTTACAGTTGGATTTCTTTTGTTTCACAGCTGTAACATGAATAGCGGGTAGGTATGGAAGAGGCACACATCCCGCATCGTTCATTCTATCTGCCGGGTGATTCATTCCTTTACGGCACTATAAACCCATGAAGGACTACAATACCATTTCGCAGACGACGCAGACGAACGCAGATCATTTATTGTTTTAAAAGAAAATAAGTCTGCGTTCCTCTGCGTTATCTGCGCCCGTCTGCGTCCGGTAAATACGAGCAAACACACCGTTAAATCATCATTTATTGTTTCAAATATGTCAAGAAGTGAACTACCTGTACCGGAAAAATCATACAATACCTTCCGGATAATAAACAACGGACAATTGACAATTGACAATTAAACCCTACCTTTGTACGAAAAATCAGAAATATAGTTTTATGCGTATAGACATACTGACCGTACTTCCAGAGATGATCGAGGGCATGGTGAATTGCTCAATTGTCAAACGGGCACAAGATAAGGGCCTGGCAGAAATACATTTACACAACCTCCGGGATTATACCACCGACAAATGGCGGCGTGTGGACGATTACCCTTTCGGCGGCGAAGCCGGCATGGTGATGCAGATCGAACCGATCGACCGGGCAATCTCGGCCTTGAAAAGCGAACGGGAATATGACGAAGTGATTTATACCTCGCCGGACGGGGAAACATTCAACCAGCCGATGGCCAACGGCATGTCGCTACTGAACAACCTGATTATCCTGTGCGGGCATTATAAAGGAATCGACTACCGCATCCGTGAACATCTGATCACTAAGGAAATATCTGTCGGCGATTATGTCCTGACCGGTGGCGAACTGGCTGCCGCCATTATTACGGATGCGGTCGTACGCCTCATTCCCGGAGTGATCGGTGACGAACAGAGCGCCCTCTCCGACTCTTTCCAGGACAATTTGCTGGCGCCGCCGGTCTACACCCGACCGGCCGATTACAACGGATGGAAAGTGCCGGAAGTGCTTCTTTCCGGCCATCAGCGCAAGATTGAGGAATGGCGCCTCCAGCAAGCCCAGGAACGGACTGCCCGGCTGCGCCCGGACTTATTGAAATAAACACGCTTTTATTTCTGTTCCGCTACAAAATTATAGGTGAACGTGTATTCGTATGTATTGCTCTCGGCTTCAACCCCGTTTACAGGGTTAATCTTTTCTTCGATTGTCATACCTGTGATATAATCACTGGACATTGTGTAGCGGAACGTATATTCGGCACAAACATCCGCCGCTTCGGACACATTATACCAATATGCACGTGCAGGCAAATTCTGATTCATCAGCCCGTACATCAGGTTGACAGGAGAAACGACATCGAAGCCGACCGGCTGGAAGGTATTGATCACCCGGAACGGGAAATTGGCCGGACGCATCTGGGAACCATATTCATAGGTAATCTCTTGCTGTGGCAGATAAGCATAATGGACAGCATTTCCGCCCTCCCACGTATAACGATCGACCTCGCCCAAATCCCTCGTCTGGTATCCCGAACCATTCTCATTCGGCCACTGGATAACCTGCGAAACCGATTTCAGCCAATTCCGTTCATAGACATAACTATTATCGATTGCCGTATATGCCGTATTACTCATATATTTATTCTCGGCCATTTCTTCCTTTCGGGCAATCACATTTCCTTTCAACGTATAAACCGTATGGACAAACGGATTCGTCAAGGAACCGTTCTCCATCTTTACACCGTTAACGGAAATCGTTTTGTCCACAATAATATAATTATCGGTAAACTGGTGTCCTTCCTGATTCAATATAATACGGTTGATTTGCTGATCCTGTTTGTATGTAATTTCCGCCGTGAAAAAAGTTGCGCCATTCTTCGTACAAGACACATTTGTCAGCTTGTTTAATTCCGGAATATACGGTTTGTCATCATCCCCACAGGACATAAGCCCGACAGCTACTAAAAGCATACATAATAACTTCTTCATCTCTCTTTCTTTTTATTATTCAACGTTACAAAAATAGGACATTTGCAAAAATAACGGATGAAGTAACCTATTTTAAGTAATTCTTCTTGAAGAAATACAAGCAAACCATTAGCTTTGTGGTGATATTTTGTTGCAATAAACATCTAATAACAAACATCTTACAATAAGCTATAACGTAAATCATACAATATCTAAAATTTAATAACATGAGAATGAAACATCTGGCGGCGGCAGCATTGACAATATTGCTGTCTGTTTCTTGTAGCGAAAGACAACAAGATTACCCGTTCCGTAACCCCGACCTCCCTGTCGACGAGCGTATAGACGACCTCTAAAACGTCTGACTGCCGAAGAGAAGGTCGGACAAATGATGAACTCCACACCGGCTATCGAACGTCTCGGCATCCCGAAATACGATTGGTGGAATGAAGCCTTACATGGCGTTGCACGCGCCGGACGGGCTACTGTTTTCCCGCAGGCCATCGCGATGGCGGCCACTTTCGACGACGAAGCCTTGCATGAAACGTTCACCATGGTGAGCGACGAAGCTCGTGCCAAATATCACCAATACCAGAAAGACAAGGAGTATGACCGCTATAAAGGTTTGACTTTCTGGACACCGAATATCAATATCTTCCGCGATCCCCGCTGGGGCCGGGGCATGGAGACATATGGAGAGGACCCGTACCTGACTGAACGTATGGGTGTTGCCGTTGTCAAAGGCTTGCAGGGCGACGATCCGAAATATTTCAAGACACACGCCTGTGCCAAGCATTATGCCGTCCACAGCGGACCGGAATGGAACCGCCACGAATTTGACGTGACAGTTACTCCGCGCGACCTGTGGCAAACCTATCTGCCGGCATTCGAAGCATTGGTCAAAGAGGGAAACGTACAGGAAGTCATGTGTGCCTACAACCGCTATGCCGGCAAACCTTGTTGCAGCAGCGATAAACTGCTGATCGACATCCTGCGCAACAGTTGGGGATATGAACACATCATCCTCTCCGACTGCGGCGCCATCAACGACTTCTGGCAACGGGACAAAAACACACCTCGCCACGAGACACATCCGGATGCAGAAAGTGCTTCGACCGACGCCGTATTGAGCGGGACAGACCTGGAATGCGGAAACAGCTACCGGGCACTGATCAAAGCGTTGAAAGACGGCAAGATCACGGAAAAGGACCTGGATGTTTCACTCCGCCGCCTGCTGAAAGGCCGTTTCGAGCTGGGTATGTTCGACCCGGACGAACGGGTTCCATACGCTCAAATCCCGTACAGCGTGGTGGAAAGCCCCGAACACGTGGCACAAGCGCTCGAAATGGCGCACAAAAGTATGGTGCTGCTGAAAAACAAGAACAACACACTTCCGCTCAGCAAAGCGATCAAAAAGATTGCAGTCGTAGGTCCGAATGCGGCCGACTCGACGATGCTTTGGGCCAACTACAACGGTTTCCCAAGCCATACCGTGACCATACTGGAAGGCATCCGTCGGAAAGTACCCGGTGCAGAAGTGATCTACGAATTGGGCTGTAACCATGCTGCCGATTTCGTCATGAAAAATCTGGAAAGCAACATTACCTCTCCTGCCGGACAGGGTTTTGCCGCCGAATTCTTTAACAACACGGATTTTGAAGGCGAACCGGCTTATAAAGGAACGGCAAGCCGGCTGCATTACACCACCGGAGGCAACACGCAGTTTGCCCCAAATGTCAACCTGACAAATTTCACCGCCCGTTTCACCGGCGAATTTGAGGCTCCGGAAACCGAAGCAGTCGAAATCAAAATCTCCGGTAACGACGCTTTCCGCCTCTTCATCGGAGAAGAAAAGGTCGCTGAAATGTGGGAAAACGAATACGGAGGCGAAAAGACTTATATACTGAATGCCGAGAAGGGCAAGAAATATCCTGTCAAGATCGAATACATGCAGCGTATAGGCAGCGCAGACCTCAACTTCGAGATCGGAACACGCCAGGCGGTCAACTACGCTGCTACGGCTGCCAAAGTGAAAGATGCCGATGTGATCGTCTTTGCCGGCGGTATCTCTCCGCGCCTGGAAGGTGAAGAAATGCCGGTCAACGTAGAAGGATTCAAGAAAGGCGACCGTACCAATATTGAAATCCCGAAAGTACAACAGGAAATGGTAAAAGCCCTGAAAGCGACAGGCAAGCCGGTTGTCTATGTGCTTTGTACCGGTAGCGCACTGGCCTTGAACTGGGAAGATGCCAATATCGACGCAATCCTGAATGCCTGGTACGGCGGCCAGGAAGCAGGGACAGCCGTAGCCGACATCCTGTTTGGCGACTACAATCCGTCAGGCCGTCTGCCAATCACGTTCTATAAGTCGATCGACCAGCTACCGGACTTCCAGGATTACAGCATGAAAGGACGTACGTATCGTTACATGACGCAAACGCCGCTTTATCCGTTCGGATACGGTTTGAGCTACACCAATTTTGCCTATCGGAATGCGAAGCTCTCCTCCGGCAAGATCACAAAAGACCAGTCTGTGACGCTTACATTCGACATTGCCAACACCGGTAAAATGGATGGCGACGAAGTGGCACAGATTTACATCAAGAACCCAAACGATCCGGAAGGCCCGATCAAGGCGCTGAAAGCATTCGCCCGCGTCAACGTAAAAGCCGGAAACACGCAGGAAGTCAACATCGATTTGTCTCCGAAAGCCTTCTATTCTTTTAATGACAATACGCAAACAATGGAAGTCCGCCCGGGAAAATACCAAATCCTGTACGGCGGTTCATCGGATGACAAGGCTTTGCAAAAGATTGAGTTGGAGATTGAATGATTTCCGGTAATGCAAGTCCAGTAAAAACGACAGTTCTCACCCCAGGCGTAAAGCCCTGGGGTATATTTCATTTGTTTATCATTTACTTGTGCATTTTCTTAAATATCTGTAGCATCGTTGCAGGAGCGAGCGCATCCATATCGACTAAATCAAGTGATTTGACCATGTGTAACGTTTCGGTCTTGTATTTTTGAAAATGGCCGGTCTTAATGTGATGTTTGTACGCTTCGTCCGAGGCATAAATTTCAAGTATGCGTATCTGGCAAGAATCCCGTTTTAACTGCATCGGGTAAATACAAATTACCCCCGGTTCCTCACAAACGGATGTTACACCTACCGTACGAGCATATTGCAGGTATTCATCGAGGTATTGTGCATAGACCTCAATTTCGGAAATACGCACAAGCATCTTGTCGGTATTTACTACCTGCGCCGATAAATGGAATGATGCTACCATAAGCGATAAGATGATCAGAATGTTCTTTTTCATTTTCTATCTAATTTTCGGACATTTTTTGAGAATATCATTTCGACAGACGAAAGATAGTTCTCCGTCCATCTCCAGATAATGCAAAATTAGATGCTTTCAAGTTGATAGCCGCTATACAGATTACTGATTCTTCGACCATTTTTACAGATTCCGCATCTTGATGTATCGGATAATTAAAACACAAAAAGCCCCGTAAAGACGACACCGTAATTCTGTTGAAAAACAAGGTATCGTGCTTACAGGGCTTTATTCTTTTTCGATACAATCCTGTTCCCGAGGCTCACGCCCTGGCTGGTAACTGTCGTACTTACAAGACTCTATCCGATATATGTTTCCATAAACTTGGCACCCGGGACCGGTGAGATCGTTACCACATCGGTATCGGCCGGTATCAGCACCGTCTGTCCCTGATGGATATAGATTTCATTTCCCTTATTGTCGCGGATGGAAGCTTTGCCTTCCATGCAAATATAGACAACAAAAGAATCCAGTTCGGAGAAATTGCGCACCATGATCGTGTCGATATCCAACAGGTTCGTCGTGAAATATTTGCAGCTTGCCAGTTCTACGGTTGCATTCGTATGTGCCTTGTAGTGGGTGCGGTAATCCGGATACAGCGTATAGTCGATCGCATCCTTTGCCAATTCGGTATGCAGTTCACGTCCTTTTCCGTCCGGGCCTTTGCGGTCGTAGTCGTAAATACGGTAGGTGATGTTACTTGTCTGCTGTATCTCGGCGATGAAGCAACCGGAACCGATCGCATGTACACGGCCGGCAGGCAGGAAGAACACATCGCCCGGAGAGACTTCATAACGCTGCAAGACATCCATGATCGTATTGTCTTGTACACGTTTCACATACTCGTCGGCATCGATTTGTTGGGAGAAACCGGAATATAAGCCGGCGCCCTTGGCTGCCTTTATCACATACCACATCTCCGTCTTACCGAAAGAGTTATGACGTTTTTTAGCCAGTTCATCATCCGGATGCACCTGGATAGACAAATCGTCGCGCGCATCGATAAACTTAATCAACAGAGGAAAAGTTGAACCGAACTGTTCCACCACCTTTTCGCCCAACAGCTGCGGGCCATACGTACGAATCAGTTCGTCCAGCGTCTTGCCTTCCAACGCGCCATTATCAACGACGGAATAATTACCCTCCACGTGTGAAAGTTCCCAACTTTCGCCAATGCCGTCCTGCACCGGAGTGATGCCCTTAAACGGGCAGATATCGGAGCCTCCCCAGATTATGTTCTTGAGGATAGGCTTAAATGTCATAGGATATAACATACTTACGTTTCTGTTTTTATAGCCTTATTTATTTTGTTACTTTTACCTTTCTCAATACAACAGCGCTACGGGCCGGAATGTATAATTTGAGCCATTCTTTTTTCTCTTTTTTATACAATGGGTCAAGTTGTGTGAAATGACGGATAGAATCGTCCGAAAGTTCGAATCCTCCAAAACGGGTCGCGTCAGTATTCAAAAGCACTTCATATTCGCCTTTGGGAACCAGGAACCCGTAGTCGGTAAATGACTTTGTCGGATTGAAATTGAAGACGAAAACCAAATCTTTGCGCATATAGGCCAGAATCTGATCGCCGTCGTTATCCCATACTTTCTGTATCGGAGTGGATTGGAAATTCTTCACACTGCGGATTATCTCCAGCATCTCACGGTCGAAATCGCCCAGATAATGGTACTTCAAATCCATATTATCCACCAGTTCCCATTGGCGACGGGCATATTTATAAGACCAGCCGTTTCCTTCACGCGGGAAATCGATCCATTCGGGATGCCCGAACTCATTTCCCATAAAGTTCAGATAACCGCCGTTAATGGTAGATGCCGTAACCAAGCGGATCATTTTATGCAAAGCGATACCACGTTCGACTGTCAGGCTATGATCGTCTTTCTGCATATGCCAATACATATCTGCGTCGATCAGGCGGAAGATGATCGTCTTATCGCCAACCAATGCCTGGTCATGGCTTTCTGCATAACTGATCGTCTTCTCGTCCGCACGGCGGTTAGTCGTTTCCCACCAGATGGAAGAGGGATGCCAGTCTTCGTCTTTCTTTTCCTTGATTGTCTTGATCCAGTAATCCGGGATGTTCATCGCCATACGGTAATCGAAGCCGTAGCCTCCATCTTCATATTTGGCAGCCAACCCCGGCATTCCGCTCACCTCTTCGGCAATCGTAATGGCATTCTTATTGACTTCGTGGATCAGCTTATTGGCCAATGTCAGATAGGCGATAGCGTCACCATCCTGATGGCCGTTGAAGTAGTCACCGTAATTACAGAATGCTTCACCCAGCCCATGGCTGTAATAAAGCATGGAAGTCACCCCGTCAAAACGGAAGCCGTCGAATTTATACTCGTCCAACCAGAACTTGCAGTTCGACAACAGGAAGTGAAGCACTTCGTTCTTGCCATAATCGAAACAGAGGGAATCCCACGCCGGATGCTCACGACGGGAACCGCCCAGGAAATATTGAGTATAGGAACCGTCAAAGCGTCCCAAGCCTTCCACTTCGTTCTTTACGGCATGGCTATGGACAATATCCATAATCACTGCGATCCCCATGCCATGGGCGTCATCGATCAGGTGTTTCAGCTCTTCCGGCGTCCCGAAACGGGAAGATGCGGCAAAGAAACTGCTGACATGATAACCGAACGACCCGTAATAGGGATGTTCCTGAATGGCCATGATCTGAATGGCGTTATACCTTCTTTTGCAACGCGGGGCAACACATTCCGGCGGAACTCGTCATACGTGCCGACCTTTTCTTCGTTGGAAGACATACCGATATGGCATTCGTAGATCAACAGCGGGGAGACATCCGGTTTGAACCGTTTATGCCTGAATACATACGACTCTTCCGGATTCCATACCTGTGCACTGAATATTTTGGTATTCTCATCCTGAACGACGCGCCGTATCCATGCCGGGATACGTTCTCCGCTGCCACCTTCCCACTCTACCAAGAGCTTGAACAGGTCTTCATGATGCAATAAATCTTCCGCAAGCGTGATCTCCCAAACGCCATTGCCCAACCGTTTCAGTTTATACTGATCTTCTTTCTTCCAGTCATTGAAAGTACCGATCAGATAGATAGCAGTGGCATTGGGCGCCCATTCGCGGAACACCCATCCAGTCTTTGTTTTATGCAACCCGAAGTAAAGATACCCGGAAGCCATTTCCGACAACGTCTGTCTGCCGTTACCCGTCAGGCTCTTCTCTTTGTTTACCACATATTGGTACCGTCCTTCTATTGCCTCCTTGTAGGGGGCCAGCCAAGGGTCATTCTTTATTAGATTTAGCGACTCCATGATTTTTTGAGATTGGTTTCGCACAAAGATAGAAGAAAAAACTAACAATGCCGCAAAAACAAGGCCATTAATAAAGTTTCACCAGCGAAATACTAAATATTTAATTCCTTTTGTTATTTTTGCATGAAACCGTTTATTGTTGGCAGATGAGTAAAGGAACAAAGAGTATAGCCTTTTATTTGATGATGATCCTGGTCTTTGGCTCGCTTATGTATTTTATAGTCAAAGAAGGAGAAGGCCGGCAGGTCGAAACAGCGATCCAGTCGATGCAGAATCCCCCTAAAAACATGGGGGAAGGCTTCTTTGTGTTTTTGGATTCCGTCACCCATCACATCCAGTCATCCATTGGGATACTTCTTTTACAGATCATTACGATATTGATCGTCTGCCGCCTGTTCGGCTGGCTGTTTCAAAAGATCGGGCAACCGACCGTTATCGGCGAGATCGTGGCAGGTATCGTACTCGGCCCGTCGGTTCTCGGACATCTCCTGCCGGGAGTATCCGCATTTCTTTTTCCTCCTGAGTCCTTAGGCAATATCACCATATTGAGCCAATTCGGCCTGATTCTTTTTATGTTTGCCATCGGGATGGAGTTAGATATCGGGGAGGTCCGGAAGAAGCTGAAAGAAACGATACTGATCAGTCATACGAGCACGATCGTCCCGTTCTTTTTCGGTATGCTGACCGCCTATTATGTCTATGAATCCTATGCACACAAAGGGACGCCTTTCCTCTCATTCGCCTTATTCATAGGGATCGCCATGAGTATCACGGCGTTCCCCGTGTTAGCGCGTATCATCCAGGAAAAAGGGCTGACAAAAACACATTTAGGGACAATCTCATTAGCAAGCGCCGCCAATGGAGATATCACGGCCTGGTGCCTGCTGGCTGTCGTAATTGCCATTGCTCAGGCCGGCAGTATGCTGAGCGCCGTCTACAATATATTGTTCTCCATCCTCTATATCCTGTTCATGTTCTTCGCCGTACGTCCTTTTTTACGGATGATCGGGCATATCTACCATAATAAAGAGGTAATAGACAAAGCGCTGGTGGCATTGATGTTCCTGTTGCTGATTGTCTCCTCCTATTTTACCGAGATATTAGGGTTGCACGCCCTTTTCGGCGCTTTTATTGCCGGTGTGGTCATGCCGGGAAACATCAAATTCCGCAAGATCATGACAGAGAAGGTCGAAGATGTATCGTTAGCGCTCTTCCTGCCACTCTTCTTCGTTTCGACCGGGTTGCGTACGGAGATCGGGCTGTTGAACACTCCGGAGCTATGGGCGATGTGCGGCATCTTCATCGTTGTCGCTATCATCGGAAAATTCGGGGGCGCCATGTTCTCGGCACGCTTCGTGGGGGAAAGCTGGAAAGACAGCCTCTATATCGGGGCGTTGATGAACACGCGCGGTCTGATGGAATTAGTCGTTCTGACGATCGGTTATGAAATGAAGATATTGCCGCCTTCCATATTCGTCATGTTGGTGTTGATGACATTGGTCACGACATTTATGACCACTCCACTGGTTTCCTTTATCCGGTTCTGTTTCAAGACCCGGGAGAAGCTCAAGGGACATCAGCAATATGCAGAGCCTACCGGTGGCGCGTTTAAAGTCCTGCTTTCGTTCGGACGTGCCGGAAACGGACAGATCATGCTCGATGTCGCCCACCAGATGTTTGCCCGGGGAAAGAAGAAACTCGATTTGACAGCCTTGCACCTGACCGTGGGTTCCGATGTCAACCCGTTGCACACGGACAACTTCGAGGAGGTCAGCTTCGGTCCTATCCTGTATGGCGCCAAGAAGTTAGGTATGCAGATACACACCCGCTACGAGGTGTCTAACAATGCCGGCCAGGACATCTGCGACATTGTGAACAACGAAGGATTCGACTTTTTGCTGGTTGGTTCCGGCATCTCCATGAGCGATTCTCCCGACGATATTGCGGCAACCCGTTATCGCGCTTCTTTCTACAACCGTTACTTCAAACGGCTTAAAGCGCCCGAATCCTGGTTTTATCCCGGTGCTCTGCTGAAAGACAAAACCAAGATGTTCATTGCACGCAGTAACTGCGATGTCGGTGTATTCATCAACCGTAATTTCGTTAAAGCGACCCATGTGTTAGTGATCATCAGCACAGAAGAAGACCTCTTCTTGCTGGATTACACAAGCACGTTGCTGAAAACGACTCACAGCTCCGTCGGCATTGTGAACAAAGCAAGCACGACAACACCGGGTTATGACAAGATCGTTAAGACAATCGAGGATTTCACGGCATCGACTCCTCAAACGAGCCTATTGCCGGACAAGGACCTGACACCCGGTTTATTCAGCGGTTACAACTTTATGCTAATCGGTTACAACACTTGGAACGACGTATCAGAACACCGCAAAGAGGCACTTCAGAAAATGCCGTCGACATTGATTTTGAGCAAAAATCAGTACGAACAGAAATGAGAAATTACAATAACCCCCTTTTTGAGCCATTTTTCTATTTCATCTGAAATCTTGCTCCATTTTGAATTGACTTTTTTCACGGTTTTAACGCTCCCGGCTGACACTCTATAAAAAGAGGTGCCAAGCCCATTCCAAAAAGCGTGCAATTTGATTACCGAAAACCGGAAACGCCGGCAAAGTGATAAACCTTAACTCCCGGAGAATCGAATATTTGAAAACAAAACGGACGGCGTCCCAAATATCGCAAGGAAATTCAGGGGCTTTTTTACCCTTTAGACGGTCCTCTTTCCAATTACGACCGTCCTAATCGCCATTACGACCGTCCTAATCTTCGCGAGCTGCCGAGTGCACTACACATTAGCACGGTCGTAATGGCAAAGAGGACGGTCATAAATGTTGGAAACGCTCTAAAAAGGTGGAAAAGTACCTTTTTGAGGTCAAAAAAGCGGATTAACATTTGTTTGGTTTCGGATGTCTTTTGATGCTGAAAAATGCGTTTTTTACAATAAGCCCCCCTAAGTAGTTGAAAGTTGAAAGTTAAGAGTTGAAAGTTAGAAGAGATCGTAAACGATCCTGTTCCCGCGCTTGACGCGGGATCGCATTAAAACCGACCGTATAAACAACTGATTGATAAGGACCGTTTTATTGCGGCCCCGCGTCAAGCGCGGGGACAGGGCAGTTTTGACACATCCCTAAGCTCTAAAACCGTTCGTTGAAACGAAACGGCAAAAGAGAGCCTGCGGCGGGGGGGGACTTATTGTAAAAAACGCATTTTTTGAGCTCGAAAGACATCCGAAACCGAACAAATGTCAACCCGCTTTTCAGCTGTCAAAAAGGGGCTTTTTCCTATGATCCGGCACCTTATCACCATGAAGAGGGACTTTATTGCTCTGATCCGGAACTTTGTTGCCTTGAAGTCGGACTTCATATAGCACGAAGTCAACCTTCAGAGCGACGAAGCGTTACTTCAAGAGAATTTTCTGCGCACCTCACGGCAACAAGCCTCCAAAATTTCCTTGGGATATTTGGAACGCAGCCCGTCTTCGTCCGCAAATATTCGATTCTCCGGGAGTTAAGGTTTATCACTTTGTCGGTGTTTCCGTATTTCGACAATCAAATTGCACACTTTTCGAAATGGGCTGCGCACCTCATTTCATCTGTTGTCAGTCGAACAGGTAAAACCGTGAAAAGAGTCAATCCAAAATCGATCAAGATTTCGGACAAAATAGAAAAACAGTCGAAACAGGGGGTTATTGTATATTCGCTTCCGTGCCCATGGAAATCAAATTGCATGGGCATGGAAGGCGGAATGGATGGGCATGGAAATATATTTCGTAAATTTATTGTTTTATCACAAATAAGTATTTACATTTGAAACATTGTTAGCTTTAGAACATTTGCTCTGTTCCCAACAAATACAGAGAGTGAGATGGTAATGTTGTTGTATTTGTATTCTGGCAGCTTGCTTTTGACAAGAAAAGTGTGTTGAATAATTTTAACCGATTAATTTAAGAATGATGGTAAATAGTAGTTTTAAGTTTATAAAAAGAGTCTGTATGTTCTTATGTTTAGCTGTATGTTTTGGTTGCGACAGCAATTCTGATAGCGAAGAACAAATAGAGCAAACAGAACAAAGGCCCAACCAACCAACAGAAGCAATTGAAGCAAATCTCAATTGGAAGTTGGCTAAACTTGTAGAAGCTGGGGACGAAATAAAAATACCGGAAGAACTGCTAAAGTCTGAGATAGCATGTGTTATCCAATTTAAGGAGGATGGTACTTTTGATGGACGCATGACTGCAAACGAGATAAACGGTTCGTATGCTTTTAATAAGGAGACAGGAAAAATCGAACTTAAACTTGAAATGCTAACTCAGGTCTTAGATATCCTCTATGGCGATTTTGAAGAGATGTATCTTGATTATCTATTTAAGAAGGTATATTCCTATTCCCAATCCGATGACGGTTTATATCTGTATTTTGGTAAAGATAGTTATTTAAAATATCAAGCTAAATAAAAAACATGGAAACTTTCCATAACAAAGAGGTTGCTCCGCATCACCCGGCTTTATAACCGGGCTGCGGGCAACCTCGTATTACCTGGGGACAACTTGTCCCTACATCAAAAACTTATTTTATCTATTCGAATCCTGCGTGCTCCCCCTTGATGGAGAAAGAGTCAGCTTCACGCTTTTTCTCTCCTGTGTACATCCATTCGATAGAATCTTCATAGGGTTTGCCATCTTTATTAACGACTGTCTTCACGATATTCTTTCCATCTGCCAGCGTAACATTATCTATTATATAATGTACGTCCGTATAGCCCTTATGGATGCCGGACAGTTCTTTACCGTTCAGGAAGACTTTCGGTTCACCGATATTAGAGTAGACAGTGATGGAAGTCACTTTTTTCTCGCGGTCCACATTGCGGCGTTGCGTCAGATAGAGGACAGGGTCTTCGCTCCAGTTTGCCTTATACCAGAAATAAGAATCTTTCTTTGTCTTGCGGTCGAACGTCACCAGACCTTTCATATTGCGCGCCGGAAGGTCGCCGCGGTTTGCCAGGGGTGTCGCGAAATCGAACGTATTCCACAGGTAAGAGGCAACGATATACGGATGCTTGACAATCACGCTCCACTGGTATTCGTGCGTCTTCGTCTGGAACGTTTCCGGATAGAACGGCTTTGTCCAGTTGAGCGAATTGTCGAGGTATTCCGTCTGGTGAGCTAAGTTGGCGTCCGCTCCATATTCCGTCAGCATCAGTTTCTGATCCGGATACTCTTTTTCCAGGCCTTCCACCCAAGGCTCGATGTCCTGCAATTTCTTTTCGTACCAGCCGAAATAGCGGTTCATTCCCTGGATATCGGCATTCAGGTTGACCGGATGTTCCATGTGTCCGTAGCCATTCACCGAAACCGTGTAGCGGTCCGGGTCTTCCGTCTTCGCCAGGTCGTGCAGCGACTTGGTCAGTTCTTTCGTGTATTCATGTGGGTGATAGACTTCGTTATGCAATCCCCAGACATAGATCGAAGGGTGGTTGAAGCTCTGGCGGATCAGTTCGCGAAGCTGGTTGCGGGCATTCTCGGCCTCCTGTCCCGTCACACGGTTGACAAAAGGAATCTCCGCCCAAATGATCAGTCCCAGGCTATCGCAACGGGAATACAGGTAGTCCGACTGCTGGTAATGGGCAAAACGGACGGTTGTCGCTCCGATATCCATAATGGTAGCCAGGTCGAAGTCGTGATTTTCGTTTTTCAAGGCGCTGCCTAATCCCCACCAGTCCTGATGGCGGGTGACGCCATACATCGGATATTTCTCGCCGTTCAGGTAGAAACCTTTACCGGCCACGATCTCATACTTACGCAAACCCAATGGCTGGACAACTTCGTCGATCACTTTTCCGTCCTGAACGAGGCGGCTTACGACTTTATACAGGTAAGGATTCTTGCGTCCCTGCCACAGCGTCGGATTCTTGATCTTGAAATCAGCCTCGAATGTCTGGACGCCCTGTGCGGTCAGGTCGAACGACCGGCTATCTGAGGCAACCTGTTTGCCCTCGCGGTCATAAACCGTGTTTTGCAACGTGAGCGGAGCAGGCTGCAAAGTCCCGTTATCCAGCTTCACTTTAACCTTTACATCGGCTTGTTTCCGGGATACATTCTTCTGGGTAATATAAACGCCTGAAGAGGCGCAATCGGTGACACATATGTTATAAGGTTCGGTCACGATCAGCCACACCGGACGATACATGCCGCCATACACACCGAAGAGCACATGGTTGACAGGAATCACATCCGGGCGCGACGCATTGTCGGCCTTCACGATAATCTCATTATTCTCTCCCGCCTTCAGCAGTGTCCCAATCTCGCAGGAGAAAGCCGAGTAAGCTCCCTTATGCGTGGCGGCAAGCGAACCGTTCACATACACTTCAGCCGTAGCTCCCACACCTTCGAAACGGAGGAACACGCGTTTCCCTTTCATTTCAGCCGGAAAGAAATATTGTTTTTTGTAATAGGCAGCTCCTTCGTAGAATTATTGAACTGCATCTGCATGTCTTTCGCATTCCAGGTATGAGGAATCTCCACTTCCGTCCATCCACTCTCCCATTTCGGCGCATTCACCGCTAACTCTTTACCCGCCGGCGCTTTCTTAAATACCCAGCCGGAATTAAACGATTCCACAATCCGGCCTTCAGCCTGCAAGGCAAAACATACGCAGGCCAGCAATAAGGTTAAACTCAATACTCGTTTATTCATGATGTTTTAATTGATTGAAGTGCAAAAATAAGATTATAACCCTTTCAAACCGTGTAAAATCATCTCAATCCTGTTAAAAATCGTCTCCAAATCGTTATCTTTGCAGAATAGAGACGTACGGCCGTGCGTCTCTACTTTTACCAGGTCTAACTTAATTGAGAACTACAAATGATGAACAGACTCTATATTCTCTATATAATACTGGCGATGCTATATGCAAACCCGGCATATAGCATCGATTTTTTCTTCTCCCACCTGGGAGTAGAAAACGGCCTGTCGCAAGTTTCAGTTCTGGATATTTTTCAAGACTCGGACGGATATATCTGGTTCGGAACACGCAATGGAGCCAACCGCTATGACGGCTACGAATTCATTATCTACCAGAACGAAGTAAACAACACCGCGACATTAAGCGACAACTATATCCGGGGATTTGCCGAAGACAGCCGGAAAAACATCTGGATAGGGACCTCGAACGGCGTCAACTGTATCGATTATAAAACAAAGAATATAACCCGTTTCTATCCCCGTAGCATTAATAAGGATTGTACTTCCAATGTCATCAACAAGTTACTGAGACACTCGGACGGGAATGTCTATGCTTTTTGCAGCCGCTATATATTTAAATGTAAAACAGACCAGACAGTCGAGGCTATATCTGCAGACGAGGCAATCGCATCGCCGGTTTACTCTGTTGCCCAGGATAGCCGGGGAGATATCTATGTCGGGACCGAAAACACAGGATTATATATTTATTCCGCCGACTGGAAATTAAAACATCACGTTCTCTCCGGCAATAATGGGGAAAACAACAAACTGCCTGCCGGCACGATCATGGCCATATTGCCGGATAAGGACGGGAATATATGGATCGGCCTGGATGAAAACGGGATCTGCCTTTTCAATACCCGAACACAAACCCTGACCCACCTGCATAAAGATAATTCAGGCCTGAACAACAACAGCATACGCACGCTTGTCTTTTATAACAATGATTCCATTTTAGCCGGTACCTTCGGAGGGCTAAGTATCCTGAATAAAAAGAATCTGACCGTAACGCCTGCCGGCATCGATATATCCGGCAAAGGCGGACTCAGCCACTATTCGATCCACAGCATGCTGATCGACAGGGATCAAACACTCTGGATCGGGACCTATTCCGCCGGGATCAATTACCATAGCCCTTTTTACCGGCCGGTTTCTTATATCACGACAAACGAATATGCCGGGATCATCGGTAAAGGACAAGAAGACAAATACGGAAACATGTGGTTCGCAACGGAAGGAGCCGGATTATTCTGCTATAACCCGCAGAACGGAAAGAAACAGCTCTATCCGATCAAACCGATTCAGGAAGGGAATTATGAAACCAATATAATTAAATCGATCCTGATACAGGGTGATTCAATCTTATGTTCCACCCACTTCGGTTCGGTCTACCTATTCTCTATCCGGGACAAACAATACAAAATGTTATATAACTTCCGGCATAATGACATCTATTCCTTATATATAGACAGCAACAAGCGACTCTGGATTCCGACTAATAGCGACGAAGATCTCGTCATGATAGACAAAGGCAAGCAAATCAATTCGTTTACGGCAAACGGGACGATCCGTTCCTTTAAGCGGATAACGATGATCAACGAAGTCCAGCCTGATCTTTTCCTGTTCGGATCACTCTCCGACAGCCTCTATCTGTATGATATGAAAAGAGAAACTGTCCGTAACCTTACTCCCGAACTGCAATCCGACCCTCAACTGGAGAGATTGGGGAATATTACGGCCATCCTGCAAGATCCCAATGGTTATATCTGGATTTCTACCGGTAAGAACGGCTTATACCGTCTGGATACTAATCTGAAACTCCTCAAACATTATCAGAAGGAGGACGGCCTGTCCGTTAGCCAGATCAGTTCGTTGACTATAGATAAGAATCAGAATCTATGGGTCGCAACCGGAAGATCATTATATAAACTAAACCGCGAGACAGATACTTTCAGTGAATTGCAAATTGCAGATATACCGCCCCAGGAGTTTACTCTATTCTCGGGCAACAGTGTCTCTTCCGACGGTAACATCTATTTTCCCGGAGATAAAGGAATCCTGTTTTTCGATCCGGACAAAATAATGTTCAACCCCAATATCCCGGAAGTCCATCTTACTTCAATGATCTTAAACAACAAGGAAGAGGTTATCGGTAAGACCGGGAATCAGTCGATCACGCTCGGGGCCAACCAGAATAATATCACATTCAAATACACCGCTTTGAATTTCATTCATTCCGAAAGGAATCAATATGCCTATAAACTGGAGGGAGCCGACCCAACCTGGCACACGGTCGGCAATCGCCGGGAAGCTTACTACAGCAACCTGGCACCCGGAACTTACACTTTCCGGGTAAAGGCATCCAACAACGACGCTGTATGGAATCCGGAAGAAGCCATACTGCACATCACCATAAATCCGCCGTTCTATAAGACATGGTGGGCTTATCTACTGTACATCAGCCTTATCTCTTTCATCATCATCCGTGTTATCCGTTACCAGCACAACAAACATGAGCGGGAGCGGGAAATGCATTATAAACAGATGGAACAGGATAAGGTCAACGAATTGCACAAAGAACGAATGCGTATGTTCACCAATTTCTCGCATGAGTTACGTACGCCTTTAACGCTTATTATCAATCCGTTGAACGACCTGATGCAATATGCTTCCTTCTCCCCGGAAGTCAAAAAGGCCCTGCAACTGATTAAAAAGAATACCGGCCGCATGTTACTTCTGGTCAACAACTTAATGGACATTCAGAAATACGAAGCCGGTAAAACGGTCTTGCAAAAAACATGTTTCAACTTCTCTGCTTTCATACAAGAGATGTATCATTCATTCGAAAGCGTCGCCAACAACCGGGAGATTACTTTCACTTTGGAAAATGAATTGCCGGATTCTTACCGGGTATGCTTCGACGAAGCCGAAATCGAAAAGATATTCTTCAACTTGCTTTCCAATGCATTCAAATTTACACCTTCGGAGGGACATATCACCCTTCGCGTCAGCACTGTCTCGCAGGCCGAATGCGAACTGCTCCCGAATTTCCCTTCCCAATACAATTCGATTTTGGTGGAAGGTAAATATCTGTTTATCGAGGTTATCGATACAGGGAAAGGTATCAGCGATCAGGAAGCGGAAAAAATATTCGAGCCTTTCTATCGTTCGCAGGAAGATATACACCGGCAGATATCCGGTACCGGTATAGGTTTAAGCCTGACCCGTTCCATTATCCTGCAACACAACGGCTGTATCTGGACAGTCAGCTCGGAAGAGAAAGGGACACATTTCATGTTTATCCTTCCCGATACAGAGGAACAGGAAGTCACGATATCAGAGGAACCTGTCCTGTCGAAGTCCGCAGAAATCAGCAAGAAATTCAATCTGCTGGTCGAAGAGACAGAAAACAAGAACAAGCAAACAATTCTGCTGGTGGACGACAACCAGGAAGTGCTCCAATACCTGGAACAACAACTCAGCCTCGATTACATCATACTGAAAGCATTCAATGGGAAAGAGGCATTAACTGTAATCGAAGAATCATTTCCGCATATCGTAGTCAGTGATGTCATGATGCCTGAAATGAACGGGCTGGAACTGTGTAAGCGTATCAAAGAAAACCAGAATTACTGCCATATCCCGGTTATACTGCTTACCGCCAAGTCTATGGTATCCCAGATCGAAGAAGGGTTGGAAGCCGGTGCCGACGATTATATCGTAAAGCCGTTCCAAGTATCCCTGTTGAAAGCGCGTATCCGGAACATACTTTCCCTGCGCGAGAAGATGAAGACGATCTACGGGGAATCGCTCTCGCTCAAACAACTCGGAGTGGAAGAGCCGAAGGAAAACAATGATTTTCTCAAACAGTACATCGATATTGTAAAGGCCAACATTTCCAATCCGGAACTCGATGTATCCGTCATCTATGAAGCATTAAACATGAGCCGGACTAATTTCTACAGAAAAGTAAAAGCCGTAACCGGTTTATCTCCTATCGAACTGATAAAGAATATTCGTCTTGAGGCAGGAGCTAAACTGTTAAAAGAGTCGGACATGAATATTTCCGAGATCGCGCAACATGTCGGTTTCAGTAGCCGTTCCTATTTTGCCCGCAGTTTTAAGGCCGTCTATGGAATGTCGCCGACAGAATATCAGGAAACAGAGTCTCAAAATTCATCAAAATAAATGTTTTTTAGCACGTTGGTATATTTTTATCCCCTTTTGGAATGAAATTACTCGTTCTTGCCTTGCATCTTTCATTCTTTTGACACAAAAAACAAATAGGACCGACAGGTTAAGTATTAATTGTTTAATGTGCTAATAAATTATGAAAGGCATGAACAGACAACTACGAGGGAATTTGCCTCCCAATGAAAAGGCTAACGGAAAGAACAGGTTTCTTTCTTTGCTACTAATCTTTATGGCGTTTATATCCGTACAGGTATATGCGCAAGAAGTAAAAATCACCGGTACGGTAATTGCTGAAGCCGACAAGTTTCCGATTATCGGAGCCAACATTCTGGTAAAAGGTTTGACTATCGGTACTGTTACCGATGCAGACGGAAACTTCTCCCTTGACGTACCCCAAAACTCCACAATCGTTGTTTCATACATCGGATGTGAATCGCAGGAAATCAAAATCACAGGAGCCAAAACGCTGAACATTGTTTTAAAAGACAATGCCATCGGCTTGGATGACGTTGTGGTAATCGGTTACGGTTCTCAGCGTAAATCAGACTTGACAGGCGGCATCGTGGCTGTGGGCGAAGACAAGCTGAAAATGGTTTCAACAAACAACCTGATGGACAAGCTGGCCGGCCAGATTCCGGGTATGAACGTAACAACCGGCAATGCAAAGCCGGGTGAAGACCAGTCTCTGCGTGTACGTGGTGAAAACTCACTGAGTGCAGACAACTCTCCGCTGATCGTTATGGACGGTATTCCTTACAGCGGTTCTTTAGGAGATATCGATCCGGATATCATCGAAAACATGTCCGTATTGAAAGATGCATCTTCTGCTGCCATCTACGGTTCACGTGGTGCCAACGGTGTAATCCTGATCCAGACAAAGAAAGGTAAAAAAGGCGCACCGACCGTAACATACAAAGGACAAGTCGGTATGCAACAGGCACAGCGCCGCATCGACATGATGAAAGGCGATGAATATGTAAAGTATACGCAGGACTACAACCGCATGAAATACGGTTATTCCGGAGATCAGCTCGACCCGCTGACGCTGCTCAACCCGAGCGAACGTACTAACTACCAGAACGGGTCTGAACTGGACTGGCAGGACATCATGTTCCGCAATGCGCTGACAACCAGCCACCAGATTAGTATTTCCGGTGGTACGGATGCAACAACTTACATGGCATCGATCTCTCACCTGAGAGAAGACGGTGTAATGGAGAACACCGGATTAAAACGTACCAACATCGCATTGAACATCACACAGGTATTAAACAAGTGGTTAACCGTCGGAATGGGAACACAAGCCATTCAAAAAGAATTCGGCGGAGAACAGCCTTACTTGGAAGCCGGACTGAAAATGAGTCCTTACGGTATTTACAAAGATGAAAACGACCGTTACGTCGACTATCCGATGGACCAGACTTTGTTCTACAATCCAATGGCAAACATCGACGCAACAAGCGACAAAACAAACCGTAACGTCTTTATTTCCACTTTCGCAGAAATCCAGTTCCCTATCGACGGCTTGTCATTCCGTACAAACTTCGGTTACAACTACCGTAATAACTTTGTCGGATCCTACTACGGAAGAAATACGCTTTCCGGTAAGAAGGTGAATGGGTCTGCCTCTATCGAGAACATCCATTATTATGATTATACATGGGAAAACCTCCTGAAATATAACAAGACATTCGGCTTGCATAAAATCGATGCAACAGCCCTGTTCAGTATGCAGGAAACAACTAAGAAGGAAGCTAAAGAATCGGGCGAGAGCTTTGTAAACGATGATTCCGAATACCACAATATGGCCGGTGCCGAAAAGAATAAGGAAATCACATCCAAACTGACGGAAACAGCCATGTTATCTTATATGTTACGTTTGAACTATTCGTATGCCAACAAGTATTTACTGACGTTGACAGGCCGTTCGGACGGTTACTCTGCATTCGGTGCGAATAACAAATATGCATTCTTCCCCTCTGTGGCTGCAGCATGGAACATTTCTTCCGAAGATTTCATGGAAAGCCAGTCAAACTATATGGATATGTTGAAAGTCCGTTTATCATGGGGTTCCAACGGTAACCAGGCTATCAATGCTTATCAGACACTCGACCGCCTGACACTGACCAATTACATCTGGGGTGACAACGGAACAGTCGTAAACGGTGCTTTCCTGCCTACAAACGGTGTCGGTAACCCGAACCTGAAATGGGAAACTTCACGTACAATCAATGCCGGTATCGACTTCAGTTTCTTCAACGGCCGCCTTTCCGGTAATATCGATATGTATGTGGTAAATACGAAAGATTTGTTGATGAGCCGTACCGTACCTTATATGAACGGTTACAAATCAATCATGGACAACGTCGGTAAAACTCGTAACAAGGGTGTTGAAATCGCTTTAAATTCGATCAATATCCAAAATCAGGAATTCAGCTGGAGCACAAACGTGAACTTCTCCCTGAACCGCGACAAGATTATCGAACTGCGTGGCGACGGAAAAGATGATATCACGAACAAATGGTTTATCGGAGAGCCTTTACGCGTGTTCTATGACTACGACGTTATCGGAACATGGCAGGAAAATGAAACTTATGTTGAAAACGGACATACAATCAAATGGGATGCCGCAAGCGGAAAATATCTGAATGAAGAAGGTAAAGAATATCAGAAAGGCGCTGTTCCGGGTTCTGCCAAACTGGAAGATAAAGACGGAAACGGTTCAATCACTGCCGACGACAAGAAAATTATCGGTTCCAAACTGCCGAGCTTCCTGTTGTCAATGGGTAACCGTTTCGATTACAAGAATATCTATTTCTCATTCCTCCTGAACGGTGTATTCGGACAAACAAAAGAGTTGCACGATTACAACTTCGACCGTTGGATGCCGACATTCAACTATATCAGTGGAATGGATTACTGGACACCGGAAAACCCGACTAATAAAATGACATCGCCGTCATATGTTCCTTATGACAAACATTCATTCTATAAAAAGGCGAATTATGTAAATGTCAAGAATATCACATTAGGCTATACCTTCCCGAAAACAACTTTAAATGCGATCGGAATCAGTGCCTTGTCTGTTAATGTCAGTGTCAATAACCTCTATACATTCAGTAATATCGACAATTTCCTGAATCTGGATGATAACGATGTTAACAGGAATATCCTTGTAACCTATCCTACTGCCCGTTCTTATATGTTCGGATTAAATCTTACATTCTAAACTTATTAAAGAGAAATAAATTATGAAAAATATATTAGCGGCAGCTGCTGCAACATTTTTATTAGTAACATCCACCGGCTGCTCCGGCTTCCTGGATGAAGATCTGAAAAGTTCACTGGCTCCGGACAATACTTATACAAGCAGCTATGGCTTTGAAGTCGGTGTAACCGGCCTATACGGTTGGGCACGCTCCGAGTTTAACACTTGGGGAGATGCTACAACAAGCCAGGGACAGGCTTGTCCGTACGAATCATTCCAGGTTGGAACAGATATTGTCTATGCCGGTCATGGCGACGGTTCGTTGGTACCTTTTGAAAACTTATCCTACACGCCGTCCACTACGTTCGTTACGTCTTACTGGAACTGGGGATATGGCTTGATCGCTTCCTCAAATGAAATCCTTGAATATTCGGAAGGAGATGTAAGCTGGGATAAACCGACAGACAAAGCCTACTACCAAGCTGTCGCCCGTTTCTTCCGCGCTTATGCATACCGATACCTGGTATATCTGTACGGAGATGTTCCTTATGTAGACAAAATCGAGAAAAACTTCCGTATAGACTTCACCCGTACTCCTAAAACTGAAGTATTAGGCAAGATGATCGAAGACTTGCAATTTGCAATCGCAAATCTTCCGGAAGATCCGGACAAAGTGGAAGTCGGCCAGCTGACAAAATGGGCCGCCCAACACATGCTGTCGGAGGTTTATCTTATGGCAGGTAAATATGCTGAAGCAGAAGCTGCAGCCAAAGCTGTTATCGACTGTGGTTACTTCAATCTGATGACTTCACGCTTCGGTGCCGATAAAGATCAGCAGGGAGATCCGTTCTCCGATATGTTCAAAGAGTATAACCAGAACCGTA
Organism: Parabacteroides sp. AF48-14; assembly: GCF_003477465.1. Taxonomy (NCBI): domain Bacteria; kingdom Pseudomonadati; phylum Bacteroidota; class Bacteroidia; order Bacteroidales; family Tannerellaceae; genus Parabacteroides; species Parabacteroides sp. AF48-14. Next base: position 55,638 of record NZ_QUDI01000011.1, on the reverse strand, counting down.
CTTCCGGAAACAAGGAAAGTATCTGGGTTATGCAGCTTGAATATAATACAACCGGTGGTGGTGGAGAATATGAAGACTGGACAAAACGCGCCTGGGTTCCCAAATACTACAATGAAGACGGTTTCGTATTGGCTGATACTTTAGGAGGCCGTGGCCTGGCACAGATCGTTCCGTTCAAATGGTGGATCGAAAGCAGTGATTTCTTTGCTGCAACCGATATCCGTAACTCTGAATATAACATCAAGAGAAACTGGTATTACAACGATGTCACCTCTGATAAATATGGAAAGAAGGCTGATTTTACAGATGATACCTGGTCGAAACTTACCTTATTCCCGGCTGTAACCAAGTTCTTCTACGGAAAAGCAGATAACCTGAGCTACGGTGGTAACAACAAAGACCGTATGAAATTCCGTTTAGCTGAAACATACCTGCTGTTAGCAGAAGCTCGTTTGATGCAAAACAATGCACAAGGTGCTGCAGAAGCAATCAACGTGATCCGCAAACGTGCAAATGCCCCTGAGATTACAGCAAGCCAAGCAACAATCGACTTCCTGCTGGATGAACGTATCCGTGAGCTGGTCGGAGAAGAACTGCGCCGCTTCACTTTAGTCCGCACAGGCAAGCTCGTTGAACGTGTAAAGAAATACAATCCGTATAGCAGCACGATGGATGAGCATAACACTTTGTGGCCGATCCCGCAGACAATCATCGACTCTAACACAGGCGCTGAATTCCCGCAGAACCCTGGGTATTAATTTAGGATTCCAATACCTACACACTTATATTGAAAGGAGCTATGCCGCAGGGTATAGCTCCCTTTCTTTTTATAGGCGGAAGGGGTTTGGTACGTTTTTGAATCATTTTGAGATGATATTATTATACCAGGAGCCTTATCTTTCTTATTTTTGATGCAGAATTAAAATGATTAACACCAAGATTACAGTATCATGAAAACAATCAAGTATCTATCGGCAGGCTTATCTATTTGTGCCTGCACCTGTTTAGTAAATAATATGCCAACGAAAGCAGAGACCTCCAGCCCTGCCGTTACTGTCACTACCGGCAACTGGAACCGGCAAAGCGTAATGGACGTTGCCCGCAAGGTTGCCGACTGGCAGATCAAAGATTATCCCGATAATCAATACGCCAAGAGCGAACCGCGCGGCTGGGTGCCCGGCGCACTCTACATGGGAATGTACGACTGGGCCGAGCTCAGCAACGACAATACCTATTACGACTGGTTACGGAAAATATTCAACCGCCAGAGCTGGCAGGTCGCCAACCGGATGTACCATGCCGACGATGTATGTATCGCACAAACCTATATCGATTTCTATAACAAGGAAAAGAATGAGAACATGCTGAAGCCGACCATTGCCCGTGCGGACTGGGTCGTAAACAACCCCTCTAACGGAAGCATGGACCTGGACTATAGCAAGGGCAGCACGATCGAACGCTGGACCTGGTGCGACGCGCTCTTCATGGCACCGGGCGTCTATACACGCCTCTACACGCTGACCGGCAACCGTAAATACATGCATTTTGCCGACGGCGAATTCCGTGCGACTTATAATTACCTGTACGACAAAGATGAACATCTGTTCTACCGCGACAGCCGCTATTTCGACCAGCGGGAAGCCAATGGTAAAAAAGTATTCTGGGGACGCGGTAACGGTTGGGTGATCGGCGGCCTGGCCGAGATATTGAAAACGCTTCCGGCCAGCGATACCGAATATCGCCCCTTCTATCTCAGCCTGTTCAAGGAAATGAGCGAACGCCTCGCCGGATTGCAAGGTAAGGACGGTTACTGGCATGCCAGCCTGCTGGACCCGGACAGCTATCCTTCACCCGAAACAAGCGCGACAGGATTTGTCGTGTATGGCCTGGCCTACGGAATCAACCAGGGCTATCTGCCGGCAGACCAATATCTGCCTATCGTCAAAAAAGGTTGGGAAGCATTGGTGGCCGCTGTCGAAGCAGACGGCAAGTTAGGTTGGGTACAACCTGTAGGAGCCGATCCGAAGAAGGTGACGCGCGAGATGACGGAATTGTATGGCCCGGGCGCATTCCTGATGGCCGCATGTGAAATTTACAAATTAGCAGACAAATAATGCTCCGGTACAAAGTATATTTGCTCTTGGCACTCCTCTCCTGTTCCCTGCCTGCATTCTCCACTGCGGACGGAGTGGATTCGTTACGCCAGATACAGATCAACGACCTGAAGACACAGATCGGGTGGGTAAACCCGTCTGCCATGCGCGCCTATCTGGACGACACGAAACAGTCGTTAGGCGATAAAGCCCCCACGCTTTACCAAAAACTTTCCGAACTGGAAGCACTCCTGCCGGAAGTACGGCAAGCGCTTTCCGCCACAGCCTCCGACGAGGCGATCGGCAATGCCCGGAAACTGCTGGCTCTGAAACGGGAGATCATGCTTGCCAACCCGTTGTTGGACGTAGATCATATAGTAGTCGCCCGCTACCGCCTGGGCCATAAGTCCCGTAAGGCTATGGGGCCCTCGATGGGTACTTCGACGGCAAACTACAACTCGCTTTTTTCCAATTCACGCAAAGGATATGATGCCGAGATCGACATCCTGTCCGACCTGCGGGGCGAGGTCAAGAGCGAACGCATCTACAAGCCGGAAGCCGACGTGCCCGTCTCCGACATACAACTGCACTGGGACGCCGACCGCCTGCTGTTCTCCTCCCTCGATGCGAACCGGAAATGGCAGATATACGAAATAAAAACCGACGGGACGGGCCTTCACCAAAAGATTACAGTCGATGAGCCGGATCTGGAATTTTGCGATGCAAACTACCTGCCGGACGGAAAGGTGGTTGCCACGACCAATATCGGCTATAACGGCGTGCCCTGCGTACATGGCGACGATGTGGTTGCCAACCTGGTCTCTTACGATCCCGAGACACGTGACTTGCGCCGCCTGACGTTCGACCAGATGCAACTGGTCACCAATCGTGATCCCGAACGGCCGCATCATGTACACCCGTTGGGAATACACCGACCTGACACACTATTTCTCCCGTATCGTGATGCACATGAATCCTGACGGAACGGAGAACAAGGCGCTTTACGGCAGCGGTTCCTACTTTCCGAACAGCACGTTCGACATGAAACCGCTCTCCCGCCACAGCAGCCGCTTCGTCGGCATCATCTCCGGACATCACGGCACGGCGCGTTCGGGGCGGCTCGTCATCTTCGACCCTGCCAAAAGCCGTAAAGAGGAAAAAGGGATGATACAGGAACTTCCGTTCAAAGACCGTCCGATCGTCCCGCTTATCAAAGACGAACTGGTCAAAGGCGTCTGGCCGCAGTTTATGAAACCGTTCCCGCTGAACGAGAAATATTTCCTGGTTGCCTGTAAGCCGGCGGAAGATGCGCTATGGGGAATCTATCTGGTCGATGTGTTCGACAACCTGACTTTGATTGCCGAACAGGAAGGCGAAGGACTGACCGCCCCTATCCCATTGGCAAAACGCGAAACGCCTCCCGTCATCCCATCGAAGATCAAGCCGGGCAATAAGGAAGCGACCGTTTTCATACAGGACATCTATGAAGGGGAAGGCACACAGGGCATCCCGCGCGGGACAATCAAATCGCTCCGCATCTTCGCTTACGAATACGCCTATATCCTGGCTCCGTCCGATCATGACGCACAGGGCATACAAAGCGGATGGGACATCAAGCGTGTGTTAGGCACAGTTCCGGTAGAGGAAGACGGTTCAGCGCTTTTCACCATCCCAGCCAATACCCCTGTCTCCATTCAACCGTTGGACAAAGACGGGGCGGCAGTACAATGGATGCGCAGTTGGTTGACGGGCATGCCGGGCGAGATCGTTTCCTGCATCGGTTGCCATGAGGACCAGAACACCATGCCTATTCCCAAGCGTACAATTGCTTCGGCCAAACAGGCGCGCCGGCTGGAGACACCGGAAGGCGGCGTCCGTCCTTTCACGTTCCGTCTCGAAGTACAGCCGGTACTGGACCGTAACTGTGTCTCCTGCCACGATGGGACAACCGCCGAACCCGATTTCCGTAAAGACCGGATGGTCACCTACAAACGGGGAATACTGACGAAGATCAACAAGCAGTTCGACCAGAGCTATCTGAACCTGCATCCATACGTTTACCGGCAGGGGCCGGAGTCGGACATCTACGTCCTGAAACCGGCGGAGTTCCATGTCAGTAACAGCGAACTGATCCGCATCCTCCAAGCCGGACATCACGGCGTGCAGGTCCCGGACGAAGATATGCGCACGCTCTACACCTGGATCGACCTGAACGCCCCCTACTCCGGAGCGTTCACACAGATCGACCTGAAACCGGAGTCGCCCAAGAACCAGGTAGAACGCCGGATGGAACTGGCGGAGAAATACAGCGGCGTACGGGTAGACTGGCAAAAAGAGATTGCCGACTATGCCGATTGGCTGAAAGAAAATAAAACAGACCCGACCCCGCGTTCGACACGGAATCTCAAAAACGCCGCATCTTCTTCCAAGCTCGCTTCCATGCGGCCCCGCGTCAAGCGCGGGGAGAAGACCGGTGCAACCCAGCGTCTGACTATCGCCCCCGGCGTACACATCGACCTGGTTTGGATTCCGGCCGGCAGCTTCGTGATGGGCAACAACCGGACACCGGCAGCTTCTCCCGCTTTCAAAACAGATGTGAAGAAAGGCTTTTGGATGAGTACGACCGAGATTACGAATAAGCAGTTCTGCACGCTCTTTCCGGGACACGACAGCCGCTACATCGGACAGACCTGGAAGGACCATACAACACCCGGCTATCCGGCCAACCGACCGGATCAGCCCGTCGTACGTGTCAGCTGGGAAGAAGCCAACGCATTCTGCCGCAAGATCAGTGAGAATTTGAGCTGTAAGGCTTCGCTCCCGACAGAGACACAGTGGGAATGGGCGGCACGGGCCGGAAGTACGGATGATTTCTGGTTTGGCTCTGTCAACAGCGATTTCGGCAGCTACGAAAACCTGGCGGACAGTACAACCGTAGACCTCGCCGTAACAGGCGTAGACCCCAAACCGATGCGCCCGACCGATCCGATGCGCCGGTTCTGGGATTTCCTGCCGAAGGTGTTGAACGTCAACGACCATCAACTGATCAGCTGCCCGGTTGCCTCTTACCATCCCAATCCCTGGGGATTATATGATATGAACGGAAATGTGGCGGAATGGACGGCATCCGGCTACGTCCCTTATCCCTTGAAGGAAAAGGGGAACTACCCGGAAGCAGAAAAGAGGGTTGTGCGCGGCGGTTCCTGGCGCGAACGTCCCCACTACTCCACTTCGGCTGTCCGCAAGGCGTATCTGCCCTGGCAACGGCCGATGAATGTCGGGTTCAGGATTATTGTAGAGGATGCGGACTTGTAATTATGGATAGTGATTCATTTTAATTACATTTGTCTCATCATTATAACAATTGAAATATGAAGATTATCACATACAACGTAAACGGACTGCGTGCCGCCGTCGGAAAAGGACTTCCCGAATGGCTCGCCCGGGAACTTCCCGATGTGCTTTGCCTGCAGGAAACCAAGTTGCAACCGGACCAATTCCCCGCCGAACCGTTCGAGGCGCTTGGTTATAAGGCCTGGCTCTACAGTGCACAGAAAAAAGGATACAGCGGTGTCGCAATCCTGAGCCGCCGGGAGCCGGACCATGTGGAGTATGGAATGGGAATCGAGAAGTACGACAATGAAGGGCGTTTTATCCGGGCGGACTTCGGGGATCTGTCGGTTGTCAGCGTCTACCATCCTTCGGGAACGAGCGGCGACGAGCGGCAGAGCTTCAAGATGGAGTGGCTGGAAGATTTCCAAAGCTATGTGGTGGAACTGCAAAAATCACGCCCGAAGCTGATTCTCTGCGGCGACTACAATATCTGCCACGAAGCGATCGACATCCACGATCCGGTGCGCAATGCCACGAACAGCGGTTTCCTTCCGGAAGAGCGCGAATGGATGACCCGTTTCCTGAATGCCGGCTACGTCGATACGTTCCGCCTGCTCCATCCGGACAAACAAGAATATACATGGTGGAGCTACCGGTTCGGCGCCCGCGCTAAAAACAAAGGATGGCGTATCGATTATTGCATGGTCAGCGAACCGCTGAAACCACAGGTTGATGCCGCCTATATCCTGAACGAGGCGGTCCATTCGGATCATTGCCCGGCAGTGATAGAAGTTAAGGATTGAACTAATCAGGCGTATTGGTTCTAAGCAATAGGGTACCTGTGGTTCCAACCAATCAGCCGTATTGGTGGTAAGCAATAGGATACCTGTGGTTCTAAGCAATCAACCGTATTGGTTCTAAGCAATAGGGTGCCTGTGGTGGTAAGCAATAAGGCACCTGTGCTTTTCAACCTTCTATCATCGCTTTTACGGCTTCCATGTATGCGGCCAGACGGATACTTTTGAGGACTTTCTTTCTTAATTTCTTTTCGGCATCAGGTAGTAGATAATCCCAAACGGTTTTGATTTTATCCAGTACCTGATGCTCTCCACCTTCCAGACGGGAACTGTAGCTTTCCAGCAACAACGCATGAAAAGCATGCAGTTTATCCTTCTTTTCCTGCACGGATAGAGAGACGCCGGACGAATACTCGGCTGCCAACCAGGGAAAAGCGAGCAGGCCGCGCCCTAACATCACGCCTTTCAGACGGGGGAAGCGGGAGGTTATCGAATGAATATCCGCAAGTGTATGGATATCGCCGTTATAAAACAACGGATGGGTGCATAGGTTGTAGAAGCGGGAGAAAGCATCTTCGTCCGTAGCGCCTTTATACTGCTGCGTGCCAATCCTCGGATGGAGCGTCAGGTGCGTGAGCGGCAATTCGTTCAGGAAAGGTAAAAGAGCCTGCGCCTCATCTACCGAATCCCACCCTAAGCGCAGCTTGACGGAAAACCGGATATCCGGAAATTCACAGATTGTTTCCAGCATCTTCTTCGCCTCATCAGGATAAGGCAATATCCCGGCTCCCCGGTGCAGCCGCGCCTGCATGGGGAAAGGACATCCCATGTTTATATCGGCACGCCGGTAGCCGCGCTCCCTAAACAAGGTGGCAATCCGGCGAAACTCTTCGGGTGAAGAGGCTATCAACTGAGGGACGACCGGAGCCGACAGATTCCCTTCGGGGGCGATATCGCGAAGCTCCTTATTCCGGAAACCCTCCCTTTCCAAACGGACAAAAGGGGTATAATAGGCTTCGACTCCACCGAAGACTTGTGCATGAGCTTCTCGATACGCCGAATCGGTATATCCCTGCAAGGGGGCAAAATGGATTGTATAAGGCATCAGGGAAACATTTCTAAGAAGAGTGAATGAAGACGGGCTTTCGCCAACTCGAAATCCTGCGCTGCGCCCAACTCCTTTTCCAGGGAGGTGACGCCTTTGTCTTTAAAGCCGCAGGGGTTGATCAGAGAGAAATAGCTCAGATCGGTATTGATGTTCAATGCAAAGCCGTGCATCGTCACGAAGCGGCTGCTTTTCACGCCGATCGCACATATCTTACGCGCTTTCCCCGGCACATCGGGATCGATCCAGACGCCTGTCGCACCCGGCAACCGTTCGCCTTTGATGCCGTAAAGAGCGAGGAAACGGATAATCGTCTCTTCCAATATGTCGATATATTGCTTCAATCCCAACTTCCAGCAATCGAGGTCGAAGACCGGATAGCCGGTGATCTGTCCGGGGCCGTGATAAGTGATATCTCCTCCCCTGTTGATATGATAGAAAGAGATGCCACGGTCGGCAAGCAGCTCTTCCGGGATCAGCAGATTGGCATCTTTCCCGCTTTTGCCGATTGTCAACACCGGCAGGTGTTCACAAAAGAACAGGTGGTTTTCGGCGGAACTGTTTTGTGCCTTCGCTTCCAGCAAGGCATTGAAAGCGGCCGTCTGGCGTTCCAGCGCATTCTCATACTCGATGCGTCCGAGGTCGTGATATACAAAGTGATTCATATGATTACCATTCTTGTGTAAATACATTTGCATCTGCCCGCAGCTTCTTCCGTTTGCGCACTTTCTTACTACCGGATTCGGGATCGGGATCACCACTGTCGTGCCCCATTTCGATCTTGAGCAACTTGCCCATGAGCGACATGATCTTCGCCTGCCGCTTCAGCATATAGGGAGACGGTTTTGCCGAATTGAACCGGCGGGGATTGGGCAGTGTGGCGGCAATCAGAGCCGCTTCCGCTTTCGTCAGTTTATAGGCTGGCTTCTTGAAATGCGCCTGTGCGACCGCTTCGGCGCCATAAATACCGTCGCCCATTTCGATCGAGTTCAGATAGACTTCCATGATGCGCTCCTTTCCCCATATCCATTCGATCAGGACGGTGAAGTAGGCTTCTATCCCCTTGCGCAGATAGGTCTTTCCGGGCCAGAGGAATACATTCTTGGCTGTCTGCTGCGAGATTGTGCTGGCGCCGCGTACACGTTTGCCTTTCTCGGCATCGGCACGGGCTTTCTGGATTTGTGTCATATCGAACCCGTGATGATCGAGAAAGAGGTTGTCTTCCGAAGCGACAACCGCCTGCGCCAAAGGCTGGGCGATCTTTTTCATCGGAACCCACTTATGCTCCAGCTTAAAGGGCTTGCCGTCCTGAAACTGCTCATACATCCGGATAAACATCAGCGGAGTATAATAGACAGGAACAAACTTATAAGCCACGACAGCCAGCAAACTGGATATAAACAGGAACAACAGCAGGTTCCGGCTCCATATTAATATTTTCTTCAGTATGTGCATTTATATTTATCCGACTCTATTCTGCCGGCAAACTTACTGAATTATTTCCAATACTGTTCCATCTGTTCCAATGTCTTTCCTTTCGTTTCGGGCACAAACTTCCAGATAAACAAGGCGGCCAGGATTCCCATGATGCCGTAAATCCAGTAGCCATGCCATGATTGAACGTTTCCGTCAGATACTGGTTCTTGTCCAACATCGGGAAGGTCCAGGAAACAAGGAAATTGGCGATCCACTGCCCTGCAACGGCAATGCTCATCACCGTCGAACGGATCGTATTCGGGAAAATCTCTGCCAGCAACACCCAGCAGACCGGTCCCCACGACATGGCAAAACCAGCCGTATAGACCAACATGCAAACCAGCGAACCGACACCGACGGAATGCGTATAGAACGTCGTCCCCAGAACCATCATCGAGACAGCCATAATCAAAGCCCCGATAATCATCAGCGGGCGGCGTCCGAACTTGTCGACCGTAAAGATAGCCAACACGGTAAAGGACAGGTTCACAGCTCCCACCACGATCTGCTGCAACAAAGCGGCATCGGTAGCAGCTCCCATCGTCTTAAATATCTCCGGTGCATAATAGAGCACGACATTGATCCCGACAAACTGCTGGAAACCGGACAGCAACACGCCGACAAGAATAATCAACATCCCGAAAGAACGGATCGGGAACACTAACGACACGAAGAAACTGCCGATCAGGGCAATCTCCAGCGCACTTGTATTACCGGCCAGTTCCAATGCCCCGTATGAAAGCAAGAACAACACCAGCCACATCCCCATAAACAGGAAATAAGGGCGCATGGAAGGTTCCTGTCTCTTGAAACTTTCCTTGATCTCTTCCAGTTCGGGTCCGGCACTCTCCTTCCCCATCAAACGGTTCAGAACAGACAAGGCCTTCTCCGTCTTCCCGCGCATCACCAGATAGCGGGGAGTCTCCGGCACAAACATCAGCAGGACAAAGAAAAGCAAGGCCGGGATAATCTCGGACGCAAACATCCAGCGCCAGCCTATCGAATTGAGCCATGCAGCATCTCCCTGCAAGGCAATACTGTAGTTCACAAAGTAGACAACAAGCATACCGAAGATAATGGCAAACTGGTTCCACGACACTAAATTCCCCCGCCTGTCGGCAGGCGCCATCTCGGCGATATACATCGGAGAGACCATGGATGCCAGGCCGACACCAATGCCCCCGAGAATACGATAACACACAAAAAGATACATAAAAGTATGATCTCCGCTCCCCGGCATCCCGACGAAGAGTTCCGGCCATGCCGAACCGACAGCCGATAACAGGAACAGCACGGCAGCCAGAATAAGCGTCGGCCTCCGTCCATAGCGCTGGCTGATCCAGCCGGCAAAGGATGCGCCCAGGATGCAACCGATCAGGGCACTGCTCACAACAAAACCTTCCAACGCATTTGCCTGGTCTAAAGGTAATCCGAAAGGTTCAATAAAGAATTTACGCAGCGATTCGACCGTCCCGGATATCACTGCCGTATCATATCCGAATAGTAATCCGCCCAGTGTGGCTACCAGGGTGATACCAAAGATGTAGTTGTTATTTTTCACGATATAGATTCTAATTATCGGCGTGTTGTAGAGATGCACGGCCGTGCATCTCTACGCACCGACAAATTATAATTTATTAAATATACTGATTGATAATCATCTCATACAACTCCTGCTTGCCGCTGATCTGCTTCGGTTCGTCGCCGGCAAGGGCAATTGTGCGCAAGTCTTCGAGAAGGAGTTTGCCGTCTTCGAACTTCTTGCCGTCGCCCTGGTCGAAGCTGGCGTAACGTTCGGCACGCATCTTCTTGTAATCGGAATGTTCCAGGATATCGGCAGCCGCCATCAAAGCACGTGCAAACGAATCCATACCGCCGATATGAGCCAGGAAGATATCGTCGAGGTCAGTCGAGTTACGACGGGTCTTCGCATCGAAGTTCGTACCTCCGGTTGTCAGTCCGCCCGCTTCCAGGATAACCAGCCAGGCCTGTGTCAGTTCGTAAATGTCTACGGGGAACTGGTCCGTATCCCAACCATTCTGATAGTCGCCTCTGTTTGCATCGATGCTGCACAGCATACCGGCATCGGCGGCAGCCTGAAGTTCGTGTTCGAATGTATGGCCGGCCAATGTAGCATGGTTCACTTCGATGTTGATAGCGAAATCCTTGTCGAGGCCATAGTGGCGCAGGAAGCCGATCACGGTTTCCGTATCTGCGTCATACTGATGCTTGGTCGGTTCCATCGGCTTAGGTTCCACCAGGAAAGTGCCCTTGAAACCGTTCTTGCGGGCATAATCGCGTGCCATTGTCAGCATCATGGCCAAATGATCCTTTTCACGTTTCATATTGGTGTTCAGCAGGCTCATGTAGCCTTCGCGTCCGCCCCAGAATACATAGTTCTCTCCACCCAGCTCGATACAGGCGTCGATTGCATTCTTGATCTGCGTACCGGCACAAGCGACAGCCGGGAAATAAGGATTGGTAGCCGCTCCGTTCATATAACGTTTATGCCCGAATACATTAGCTGTAGACCACAACAGTTTCTTTCCGGTTGCTTCCTGGTGCTGTTTGGCGAATCCCACCATCGTATGCAGGTCCTTTTCAAATTCAGCCAGTGTCGGAGCTTCGTCCACCACGTCCACATCATGGAAACAATAGTACGGGATACTGCACTTGGTCATAAACTCGAAAGCAGCATCCATTTTATATTTAGCGCGGGAAATACGATCCGCTGCGGTATTCCAGGGGAATGATTTTGTGCCACCGCCAAACTGGTCTGCGCCTTCCGCGCACAACGTATGCCAGTAAGCCATTGCAAAGCGGAGGTGATCTTTCAAGGTCTTGCCCATTACGACCTTGTTTTCATCATAATAATGAAAAGCCATCGGATTCTTCGACTCACGTCCTTCAAACTCTATTTTCCCGATTCCAGGGAAAAACTCTTTTTCACCTTTAAAATAATTCATGATACTCGTTATATTTAATCAATTAAACAATTCTACATTTACAAATACGGAACTACTCCAACGCTTTCTCCAGCCTTTCCTTCCATATCTCAAAAGCACCGCAATATTTATCCGCTTTCAGACCGTCGGGTTCTATCACACTGATCTTTTTCAAGGAAGCGAACGCTTCTTCCGCCGAGGTATAGACACCCGCACCGATACCGGCTCCTTTAGCTGCCCCGGCAGCTCCGTTCGTGTCATAAAGTTCGATCACCGTTCCGGTCACACCGGCCAGCGCATCCCGGAAAATCGGACTCAGGAAGAGATTTGCATTTCCGGCACGGATTACTTCGATATCGATTCCCATTTCATTCATGATATCCATACCGTATTTGAAGGAGAAGACGATGCCTTCCTGGGCGGCACGAGCGATATGGGCTTTGTTATGAATATTGAAATTCAGCCCATACATAGAGCAATCCACCGGCTTGTTCTGTAACATACGTTCCACACCGTTCCCGAAAGGCAGGATCGACAGGCCTTCCGAACCGATCGGCACGGTTGCCGCCAATTCATTCAGTTCCGGATAGTTGATTCCTTCGGGAGCCACATTACGCTTGATCCATGAGTTCAGGATACCCGTTCCGTTAATGCACAACAGCACGCCCAGGCGGGTCTGTTCATCCGAATGGTTGACATGCGCAAATGTATTCACACGTGACAAAGTATCATAATTCACCTTGCCGTTCACACCATATACGACGCCCGACGTCCCGCCTGTAGCAGCGATCTCGCCCGGATTCAGCACATTCAATGATAAAGCATTATTCGGCTGGTCGCCTGCACGATAGGTAACAGGCGTCCCTTTCTTCAACCCCAATTCCGAAGCGACGGAGCCGAGCAATTCGCCCTGCAGACCGAAAGTCGGACGGATATCCGGTATCAGGTCTTTACTGAAGCCGAAATAACGCATCAACTCTTCCGACACCCTGTTATTCCGGAAATCCCAGAAGATACCTTCCGACAGGCCGGAAACAGTCGTCACGATATCGCCCGTCATACGCATGGCAATAAAGTCGCCGGGCAACATGAATTTATACACCTGTTCGAATATGTGCGGTTCAAACTCCTTGACCCATGCCAATTTGGAAGCAGTGAAGTTTCCGGGGGAATTCAGCAGGTGCGTCAAACACTGTTTCTCGCCAATCGACTTGAAAGCACGCTCGCCGTAAGACACTGCACGGCTGTCACACCAGATAATAGACGGACGCAAAACCTGCATCTTCTTATCCACCAACACAAGCCCGTGCATCTGGTAAGAGATACCGATCGCCTCGATCTCAGTTCCTTTGATCCCGGCTTTCGAGATCGCCCCTTTTATCGCCTCTTTCAGAAATATCCACCAATCATCCGGATTCTGCTCTGCCCATCCGGGACGTACGGCATTGATCACCGCCTCTTCTTTCGGATAAAAATCGGAAGCAATCGTCAACCCCGTATCCTTATCGACAATTGAAGCCTTCACCGAAGAGCTTCCGATATCACAACCTAATAAACACATATTATTTTTTATATCTTGTTAAAATTCGAATGTAACTTATTATACTTTATCCTGTCGAACCGGAAATAGCGGGCTGCCCGGTGGTTTACACCTGTTTCCGTTTCATCTGTCTGCACGATATACTCCATCGTAGACATTTTCTTACGGAAATTACGGACATCGACCTCCTTATCGTAAACGATTTCAAAAATACGCCGCAACTGATAAGCGGTAAACTTCGGAGGAAGGTAGTCGAAGACAATGCCCGGCTCGCGATCCACCCAATCCCGTATCTCTTGCCTGGCAGCTTCTATGATCTCTTTATGGTCGAAGGGCAAATGAGGCAGTTCGTTAACCGGAGCCAGATCAGGGTATCGGACTTCTCATCCATCGTCGTCTTTTTCCCGATCTTGCACAACGCCAGGTAAGCAACCGTCACGATCCTTGAAATCTTCATTTTGGAAGCATTTTCCAACCATTGTACGTCTTCTTTATTTTTTGTCCGGGCGGGAGAGCCGAAACTCCGGAACTGTTTCAGGGCAACGCGCTTCAAACCGGTCGCTTCGTTCAGCACACGATAGGCAGCCGTGTCCAAGTCTTCGCTTTCGTAAATCAAGCTTCCCGGCAGTTTATAATGTTTTTCATCACTGCCGGCCACCTGCCTTTCGACAAGCAACACACATAATTTATCTTCGTTTGTCCCTAATAATACGCAATCTACCGAAACATGCGGGTAAAACATTTCTTTCTTATTTTTCTGTGTTTCCATAATATCGTAATAAAGATTTATCGCAAATATAAACTTTAAAATAATATCAGACATAATGTATTTATAACAATATGTATCAAGGATGATCTAAACCCGGATATTTAACATACATTACCACGCACGAAAAAAAAGGGCTCCTGCTTCTAACATTTATTTAATACATTTGTTCTTTTAAAAAGACAAGACATGGATTTCAAGCATCTACAATTCTCTCTCCGTATGTATTGGGCGAACATGAAAGGTTTGCTGAATATGATTGCAGAAGGGATTATACTTATCGCCTCGATCGCCACCCTCTTTACACTGGTCTACCAGTTCGGATTCAAATATTCGGTTCACGTCACCCATATGCTGGAAACAAGCCGGATTTATCTGTTGCTGGCATTTTTCACAGGGATTTCGCTCCGGTACATTTTGAAGTTCAAAGAGATCATACAGGAGAAATTGCTCTATCTGGATATAGGAATCTATTTTTTCCTGTTCGCCGTCCTGTCGGGGAAGGTGTTTTTCAAGGAGGCGATCCATCAATCGCTGCCCTACCTGAGCTTTCTGACAGAACCGCTGTTTATTTATTTCCTGCTGTTGCTGTTGAGCGTCATCCACCTGTCGCGGCAGACTTTCACCTTGCTGCAAAGCCATATAAAGCCGTCTTTCCTGTTCCTGCTAAGTTTCGTATTTGTCATTCTGGTCGGTTCGGGACTGCTGATGCTGCCTAACGCCACGGTTCACGGCATCCACTTCATCGACGCCCTGTTTATATCGACGACTTCCGTTTGCGTCACCGGACTGACAACGGTTGATGTGGCCACGACTTTTACCCAGACAGGGCATATCATCATCATGTTCCTGATTCAGATAGGCGGGATCGGAGTCATGACCTTTACCAGCTTTTTTGCTTTGTCTTTTATGGGACATTCTTCTTTCAGCAGCAAGCTCGTCCTGAAAGATATGCTCAACGAAGACCGGATAAACGGGCTTTTCCGGGTAATCCTCAACATCCTGTTCGTGACCCTTTTCATCGAAGGAGTCGGCGCGTACCTGATCTATATGGATGTGAAAGGTTCTCTGCCGGGAGGGACGCAGGAAGAGGTATTCTATGCCGTGTTCCATGCAGTCTCGGCATTCTGTAATGCGGGAATATCGACCCTGAGCGGAAATATGTACGACCCGCTGGTGATTCACAAATACAATCTGCATGTCTGGATCTCCCTGCTGATCATATTCGGAGGCTTGGGATTCCCGATCGTTTTCAACTATCTGAAACTATTGAGGCATTTACTTGTCAACAGCTTCAAAATCCTTATCGGACAGCAGAAACATTACATCCATACACCGCGCATTATCAATATCAACACGTATATCGTAGTGATTAGCACACTGGTATTGTTGGCCGGCGGAACAGTTTTCTATTACCTGCTGGAAATGAATAACACACTGGCCGGATTACCGTTTAGAGGACAGCTTGCCAATGCGTTCCTGGGAGCCACGACGCCCCGTACGGCAGGTTTTTGTGTGGCGGACATGGGTTCGCTGACCTCCGGCACACTGATGTTGACATTGATCCTGATGATCATAGGAGCAGCTCCCATGTCGACCGGCGGAGGCCTGAAAGTGACAACCGTATGTGTCGCCTTACTGACAGCCCGCAATGCCGCCCGGGGAAAAGAGAATGTGGAAATCCGTAAACGTGAAATCTCCCGGGATACCATACGCAGGGCTTTCGCGACGATTGTTTTCTATTTCTGCTGGTTGGGCCTGGCAGTATGGCTCTTGTCCGTCACGGAAAAAGGCGCATCGGTATTTACACTGACATTCGAAACGGTGTCTGCACTCAGTACAGTCGGGCTAAGCCTGAATTTCAGCCCGATGCTAAGCCTGCCGGGAAAGCTGATCATCATCTTTACCATGCTGGTCGGCCGTATCGGCATACTGACCTTCTTCATCAGTTTCAGCAAAGAATATAAAAAGAAGAACTACACATATCCGCAAGAGAATATATTAATGTAACATAAGCTATACAGTATGAAATATTTAGTAATCGGATTAGGGAACCTGGGACGTGCCATCGCTGAAAGCCTGACACGCATCGGTAATGAAGTGATCGGCGTCGACGTCGACCAGCATAAGATCGAAGCCGTAAAGCATACGATCTCGGGAGCGATCAGTCTCGACACGACAGACAAGGACGCACTGAACACCTTGCCGCTAAACGAAATGGATGCGATCTTCGTCACCTTCGGCAAAGATTTCGGGACCTCCATCCAAACGGTTGCGATGCTTAAAAATCTGGATGCAAACAAGCTGGTCGTACGGGGAATCTCTCCTATCCATGAAGCGGTGATCCGCTCGATCGGCGTGACCGAGATTATTACGCCGGAAGATGATTTTGCAGGCATGTACGCCTCCCAATCTTTATTTGGGAAACGGTTCAAACAATGGTACAGAGTGACAGACACCCATCATCTGTATAAAATAAAAGCGCCCGCCACCTTCGTCGGGCAGACTTTACAGACGATAGACCTGGAAGAAAATTTCGGCGTACGCCTTGTCGGCATCGAACGCCCCAAAGAAGAACGCAACCTGATCGGACTGAAACAAATCCAATATTCCGTGATCAGCAAAATCACCGGCGACCTGACAATAGAAGAAGGCGACCTGCTGATCCTGTTCGGCAAGATGGAGGTCCTGCATAAACTGGCCGAAATATAATTCCATGCCCATGCAATCCGTTTTCCATGGGCATGGAATTTCGGACGGATGGGCATGGAATAATTTTACGATACCTCGTCTTCCGGTAATTTCTTCACCAAAACCTTATCGATGCGGGCGCCGTCCATATCGACTATCTCGAACTCGAAATTCAACCATGTCAACCTTTCGCCTGTCTTCGGAACCCGTTCCAGGATTTCAAGGATCAGACCGCTTAACGTGTTATAGTCATGTTCGGCATACAGGTCTTCCAAGTCGAAATATTCGAGGAAGTCATAGAAACTATACTGCCCGTCCACCAACCAGGAGCCGTCGGCACGTTGGACGATCTCGGCTTCTTCTCCGACTTCCGGCACCTGTCCGATCAATCCTTCCATGATATCTTTCAGGGTGACGATACCTTGTATGCCACCGAACTCATCCGTTACGATACCATATTTCGCACGCGCCTGCTTAAACTGTTCCAAAGCATTATACACGCTCTGGTTCTCCGGCATAAATTCGGCAGGACGGATCACCTGCTCCAAAGAAAAACCGGGTTCGTCGATGCGGCCAAAAAGGTCTTTCAGGTAGACAACCCCTTTGATCTCGTCAAACTTTCCGGAAGCGACAGGATAGATATTGAAAAGATTTTCCTGCACCTTTTCGCGTATCTGCTCGATACTGTCTGTCAAGTCCAACCATACAAGCTCGCTGCGATGCGTCATGATAGAACCGACTTTACGGTCTCCCAGATTAAAGACACGTTCCACGATATCCTGTTCCACTTCCTGCACCTCTCCCCCGTCAAAGCCTTCTTTTACGATCGCCTTGATTTCTTCTTCCGTCACTTTATTCTCTTCAGCGCTATCCGTCCCGATCAGTTTTACGGTCAACGCCGTACTCTTGGACAGTAACCATACGAAAGGCGAAGCAACCATCGACAGCAGATTCATCGGTTTGGCAACCAACATCGAAACCTTTTCCGCATAACCCATACCGATACGCTTGGGCACCAACTCGCCAACGATTAGCGTCAGATAAGTAACGACAACGACTATTGTAGTTTTAGAAATTCCCAATGCATAAGGTTCCAAGAAAGGAACATGGCGCACATGCTCCGCCAAGTCGTAAGCGAAAGCCTCACCAGAATATAAACCTGTTAAAATACCGATCAACGTAATTCCGATTTGGATAGTAGAAAGAAATCTGTCCGGTTCGTTTGCTAATTTCAGAGCTGTTTGAGCAGATTTGTTACCTCGTTTTGCTTCCAGTTCGAGACGCGCCTTACGCGCCGACACCAAAGCAATTTCCGACATGGAGAGAAGTCCGTTCAATAAGATAAGACCAATAATAATGACAATTTCCATTTGTTATGTACACAGCGATTGATTATGGAGGCGAAGATATGAATTATTCGAACCACAATGTCTAACAAGATGAAAATATTTCCAATTAATATATAAAAAAAGCCATCCTATCTTCTCAGACAGGACGGCCTTGTATATTAATAGATAGATACGTACTATTCAACTACTTCACCTTTTTCATTCAGAACAACCGTTTGTTCCTTCTGATCTTTGTCTGCAAGTACGACTTTATACTTCTTAGCACCATCGGCACCTGCGACGTATGCTTCTTTCACTGTACTTCCTTCATAAGACTTGGCAATTGCATCCTGTACAGCCTGGGGAAGATCTTTCACTTCGATCTTCACGAAATCATCCTGCATAACGTTTTCAACTGATGCCTGTACCGTTACTGCTTGTGCACTTTGTGATGCAAATGCAACACATGCTACTACTGCTACCATTAAAACAATCTTTTTCATGACTTTACTAATTTAATAAGTTTATACCCAATAATTAAAACCTAAACTTTAAATACAATCTGAAAAGATTAGTACAAGGATTATACCATGAGCGGTGCCAGCCGGACACACAAAACACACGACAATTGAAAAACAAAGCATAAAGCAACAATGCCATATCCGGATGCCAGACAAAACCTGTAGAACAAGATGTAGAACACGAGTATTTTTTCTACAATAAACACCCCAATCTCCCGCCAATCTCCATTTTAATTGTTAATTTAGCCACATCATTAATGAAATCTAATAAAATATGAATTTAAGTGATCCCAAAGATTGTCTGTATTGCCAGAACAATCAGACTTTACACGATCTGATGATCGAAATTGCCCCCTTGTCCGTATCCCGGTTGTTCCTGTTTAAGGAACAGACCTATCGAGGCCGCTGCTTGGTAGCCTACAAAGACCATGTACACGATTTGAATATGCTCAGTGACGAAGAGCGGAATGCATTTATGGCAGATGTCGTACGGGTAACCCGCGCGATGCAGAAAGTATTCAATCCGCAAAAGATAAATTACGGTGCTTATTCCGATAAGCTGTCGCATCTTCATTTCCACCTGGCTCCCAAATATGAAGGCGGACCGGATTTCGGCGGAACATTCACCATGAACCCGCAAAAGGTTTATTTATCGGATGCGGAATATCAGGAAATGATTGAAAAGATAAAAGAGGTGTTGTAATAAAAAGGGCAGGTTTGGAACCTGCCCCTACGATGCAACCATTATATTATAATGTATTTACTTCACAAATGATGCTTTCTTCAGATAATTGGCACAACCTTTCACTCCGTCAAATTGCTTGCCTTCGCCAATACCTTCCAGCTCAACGAAATAATCTTTATAGCCATTTGCATAGAACTGTTTGAAGATCGATTCGAAATTCATCATTCCGGATTCTCCTAAAACAGCACGATCCTTAATATGCAATACTTTGATACGATCCGCATATTTCTTCATATATTCGACAGGATCCTGCTGGCCCATAACAGCCCAGTAAACATCCATTTCGAAGAATACGAGGGAAGGATCTGTGTTTGCCAGGAAAATGTCGTAAACCTTTTCGCCCTTATTGTGACGCCCGAACTTCAATTCCTTACCGCCGGGAACTACTTTTGCAAACTCCATATCATGATTATGATAGCCGAACGGGATACCGGCAGCTTTTACAATCTTTCCGGCTTCGTTAAAGACTTCGCATACATATTTTGTTTCTTCCACACTACGGGTGCTGGGCTGGCCGGGCTGAACCAAATATTTCACACCAATCTTGGCATGGTCGTCAGCCGTCTTTTTCCAGTATTCCTTAATTTGGGGCAAGTTGTCTTTCGTGTACTCGCGAACAGGAGGATTCACGTGCGAACTGATGATCTTAAGACCGGCATCATCCGCCATCTTCTTAAATTCCATCATGTCGACACCATTGATCTTGCCGTTACCATAACCGGCCAGCTCCAATGTCTGGTATCCCATCCCTTTCAATTTCTTCATTCCACCCGGAACATCCGTGTATAACTCCTTGCCTAAAGAATAGATTTGTAAACCGATATTCTTTGCTGCCATCGCTTCCGATACAGCAGGTGTTGCAGGCTGGGCTGCAACAGCATTCCCTACTTTACCGGCCATCAAGCCACCTAACGTAAACAGGGACGCATTTTTCAAAAAATTTCTTCTATTGATCATGGTCTATTAAATTTAGATTCTCCAAAGATATACTTTTATTCTGAAACTTTTCAGATATTTACCGGAAAAGGTTATCATCATTCATTTTTAATGCTTTCCACCGGATTTGCCGTAGCCGCTTTCCAGCTTTGGAAAACAACCGTAGCCAGTGTTATAAGCATTACCACGACCAAAGCTGCAGCAAACACCCACACATGAATAGGGGTTTTGTATGTGAAGTTCTCCAGCCATTTCGTTACGCCGTAATACGCAAGCGGAGTTGCCAGGACAAAGCATATCAGCACGATTGCGACATACCGCTTACTCAACATCCCCAAAATACCTCCGACTGTCGAACCGTGCACCTTGCGGATACCGATCTCTTTCT
The DNA here is from genome assembly GCF_003477465.1 of Parabacteroides sp. AF48-14. Classification (NCBI taxonomy): domain Bacteria; kingdom Pseudomonadati; phylum Bacteroidota; class Bacteroidia; order Bacteroidales; family Tannerellaceae; genus Parabacteroides; species Parabacteroides sp. AF48-14. The sequence goes on along the minus strand of NZ_QUDI01000011.1, from coordinate 34,974 downwards.
TCCGGTACTGCGACTCGAACACGACCAGACCGAACACACCTACCAGGGAAATAATAATCGCCAACAGACTGAACAGGAACACCATCATACTCAAGTTCTCTTCCTGGCGGTACAGACTGTCGAATATCGTATCGTAAAACAGCACATCCACCGGATAGGCCGGATCGATATCGGCCACGACTTTCCGGATATGATCTACTGCTTCGGGCAGGTTAGTACCCGCCTTGATCCGGATATAAGACACCGGTAACTGTCCCCAATAGTAATTTATAATCAAGGCGGTATTCTCCATCTTGCCACGCAAGGATGTAAAATGGACATCTTTTACGAAGCCCGCTATTTCGATCGGCTCATCCACTCCCATCCAGGGAATATTAAAAGAATCGCCATCTTTTATGTCATATTGATTACGCATGGCATCAAAAAGGATAAAAGTTAGTTTTTTACCCTTTTCATCCGCCTCGGTCAACTGGCGTCCGCCAGTCCGCTGAATCCCCATCACGTCGATAAAATTCCAGGAAACAGGCAGAGCATTGATACCCACATTCTGTTCCTTATACACTCCGCTCCAAGTCATATAGCTGTCCTGCGCTCCCAACTTTTCCTGTGCAAAGGCAACGTCTTCTATCCCCGGATATTCTTTCAGCTTATTGACATACGCATCCTTATTTTTAGCCGCCATCCTGCCGTTCAGTTCCACTACCGCGATGCGGTCTTTATCGAATCCGAGCGGAAAATGTTGCATATAACGGTTCTGCAGGTAAATGAAGAGTGCCCCGATAATCAGGACAAGCGACACCACAAACTGGAATCCCATCAGACAAGTGCGCAGCTTGCGGCCGGCAGGCGAAAGCCCGAACGAACCTTTCAGCACCAGCGCCGGCGGAAACGAAGTGATATACCAGGCCGGATACAAGCCCGCCGCCAATCCGACCAACAATGACAAGCCACCGACCGCAACCAACAAGCCAATGTTGTGACTCAATGCCAAATCTGCCTTTACAAAAGACAGTATCTCCGGACGGTTCAACACATAAATCAAGAACAAAGAAATCAAGAACGAAAGAAAAGCAATTCCCATCGCTTCCACCAAAAGAGACAAACGTAAAACAGACTCCGAACTTCCCAATACTTTCTGCGTATTAATGCTCTTGATGCGCAAAGGCGTCAATGCCGTACTGAAGTTGGTAAAGTTGATAGCCGCCACGATAATAATCAGAAAAGCAATCATCAGCAACAACTTTGTCGTCTCCGGATTACCGCTCTTGACCAGGCGGCCATCCTGCGATTCGTTCAGATAATAAATCTCACTGAAGGGACGAAGCCTGATATGTACATCCTCTTCTCCTTTATAGCATTTACTGAAATCGAACGTACGGTTAAAATTGTCGGCTACGGTTTCCGGTGATGCATCCGGAGTCAGCATGAGATAGCAGAAATAGTTATTACTGCCCCAAGCGTCCTTCGTACGATCGTCATAGATAGCCGTATAAATCACATTGTTCAACTGCGTATTGCCAGGGAAATCTTTATACACCCCTCCTACAACCAGAAAGCCATCCGTATTCTTGCTCCAGATACTTTCTTCCATATTCAGGCGCTGGCCGACAGCCGAACCTTCGCCAAAAAACTTGCGCGCCATGCTTTCCGGTATCAACGCCTTCTCCACATCATTCAAGCAATCGGCATTGCCCTCCACCATATCGAAATGGTACATCTTCGTTATCTCCGGATAACAAGTGATAAACGGTTCTTTAAAGCCCACTTTATCCTGTCCCTGCAAAACCGTAAAATAGTATTCGCCGGTAAACGGATTGAACAAAGTCCCGGCGTCGATCAAAGGCGACGACTGGATAACTGCATCCACAAACGGGCGGGCCAGAATAGTCGAACCCTTATATTCTTTCATGTCCACTTCCACCCGGTAGATACGGGAAACGTTCGGATGACAACTGTCGAACGTCCGTTCATAGCGGACCTGCATCATAATAATGATAAAAGCGGCAAAGGACACCGACAAGCCCACCACGTTTAACGCAGTAGCCAGCCGGAACCTTCTCAACACACTTAGAAAATTTCTTAGAATCGTTTTCATATCAGATTGTCATTATTTTATTCTTTCTGCCATAGCCGTGACTTGGTCTACAAGGACTACTGATATATTCTATCCAAATAGTGTGCCAAAACCTATATATTATTAACTATCAACAATATACCCAACCAGCATCTTTATCATAGTGTCAAATTATTTGACACACCTGTCCATTTTCTTTACAATTACAATCTTATATAAATTCGTTTACCGACGAAACAATGCTACCGTCGAACAGATTAATGATACGGTGAGCGAAACTTGCGTCGTGTTTGGAGTGGGTTACCATCACGATCGTCGTTCCCTCCCGGTTCAGTTCGGTAAGGAGTTGCATCACTTCCGCACCATTCTTGGAATCCAGGTTACCGGTCGGCTCATCGGCGAGGATGATCTTCGGATTCGAAACGACGGCACGGGCAATGGCCACACGCTGCTGCTGACCTCCGGAGAGCTGCTGCGGGAAGTGGTTGGCACGATGGCTGATATTCATCCGTTTCAGAATGTCGTTCACCATCTGCTTACGCTCGGCAGCTTTCACCTTTAGGTAGGTAAGCGGTAGTTCCACATTTTCGAACACATTCAGTTCGTCGATCAGGTTAAAGCTCTGGAACACGAAACCGATATTCCCCTTACGAACCTGCGTACGTTCTTTCTCTTTGAGATGTCCGACCTCTTTGTCCGCCAGATAATAGTCGCCCGATGTCGGGTTATCCAGCAAACCCAGGATATTCAGCAAGGTAGACTTGCCACAACCGGAAGGACCCATGACAGCCACAAACTCACCGTCTTTCACTTCCAGGGAGACATTGTTCAACGCGATCGTCTCCACTTCTTCCGTACGGAAAAACTTACTCAAACCTTCGATCTTAATCATAACCGTTCTTTTATTTATGATTTGTAATTTGTTATTCTGATTTTATATTATTTACCGGATTCTCATTCGCCACATGCCAATTCTGGAATGTCACCGTCACCACCGTAATCACACCCACAACCAGGAATGCAAACGGTAATACCCACCAATACATCGGCGTACGGTAGGCAAAGTTTTCCAACCACCGGTAAACACCATACCAGGCAACCGGAGCACCCAGGATAAAACAGATCAACAGAATCCAGAAATAGTTCACATTGAACATATACAAGATCTGGCCTGTCGTAGATCCCAGCACTTTGCGTACGGCAATTTCTTTCCGCCTGTATTCGCTTTCGAACACAACCAGTCCGAACACGCCCACAATCGAGATAAAGATAGCGATAAGGCTGAACAATGTAATCAGCGAACCGATCTTCAATTCTTTTTCATACGTCCGTTGCATCACCTCATCATAGAAACGAACCACAAAAGGATACTCCGAATCAAACTTGGACAACGACTCACGCACATGTTTCATCCCGGCGCGAAGATCGCTTCCGGCTTTAAACTTCACATAGGCCGTATTATAATAATTGCCTTCCTGCCCCCATTGATATTTTCCCCATAAATAAAAGGCCATCGGGGAAACCTCCTGACGGAAAGAAGCGAACTTGATGTTCGGGATGAAACCGATAATTTCGTCACCATCTATCTTTTCATTCAACTTCAAGTCGTATAACGCTTTTGCTTTTTCGTTAAAAATATAACCGCCATTCTCTTTCAAATCGTCCTCCGGCCGGAAATCACGTCCTTCCTTCACTTCGATTCCCATCACTTTCAAGAAAGAAGAAGAGACAGGAAGACACTGGAAACTAATCTGTTCTCCATTATAATCACGCCCCCAACCCATATACTGATCTTGGCTGGCCAACAGGAACTGGGAATAAGTCACGTCTTCCACTCCGGCAAACGTCTTCAACTGATTCGTGAAAGCGTCCCTGTTCTGGTTGATCTTACCATTCAATTGGATGGTAATCATTTCCTCCTTATCATATCCCAGCGGCGCATTCTGCATATAATGATTCTGTAAATACATAAACAAGGAGCCGATAATCAGGATAAAGGAAGCCACAAACTGAATACTCACCAAGAAGCTCCTCATCCGGCGTCCGGCAAGCGAAAGCCCGAAACTTCCTTTCAACACCAATGCCGGCGGGAAAGAAGTGATGTAATAGGAAGGATAAAGGCCGGCCAACATTCCGACAATCACAGCGATCAAGGCCGTGCCACCAATAATCCCCGGCTGTGCGCCGAACGACATATCGGCATCCACCAGCGAAGCAATCGGCGTTTTCTGTGCGAGATATAAAAACAGAAGCGAAAGCAGATAAGCAAAAATACTGACACAAACCGATTCCATCAACAGACAGCCCCGCAACATACGGTCGGAGCTCCCCAACACCTTCTGTGTATTGATACTCTTAATACGCATCGGGGTCAGTGCCGTACTGAAATTCGTAAAGTTAATGCCGGCAATAATAAGGATAACAAAAGCGATGGAGAAAAGCACAAGTATCGTCTGCCGGCTTGCCTTCGGCATCGAGTCGAAATCGACGTTATTCAAGAAATGGACATCGGGAAGGGAAGTCAAACGGAAATCGATACCATCTTCCCCACTTCCCCACGCAAACTTATCCCCTAAAGCCTCTTGCACATTAAAGTTACTCCTGAAATTATCCAGAACATTATCTTTATTGGCGAGATCATCCAGACGGACAAAGAAAAGATAATTCCAGTTTCCCCAATTATCATAATTTTCTTTCTCATACATAGCCGTGTACATCACGTTCTGCAAGGACGAATTAAGGGGGAAGTCCTTATAAACACCTTTTACAATTTTCGCATCTTCCTTAGGATTGGAAGAGATCAACCGTTTGTCCATGGCCGACTCATTCCCGAAAATCTTCTTTGCCATGCTCTCCGGAAGAATGACACTGTTCGGTTCGTCCAATGCATGTTCAGACCCTTCAAGCATATCGAAAGGGAACACTTTCAAAATTTCGGGAGTCACATTCCATGAGTTTTCCTTATAACTTGTCCGCTGCCCATTCTGATCGACATAGAAAAAACGGTTATCAATCCAGGCACTCAAAAGGCACCCCCCTTCTATATGAGGCGATGATTCGGTAAATGCCCGTGCAAACGGACGGTTGATAATGGCCTGTGAACCCTGCCCGCCCCAAACAACATCCACACGGAATATAGACTGCGCATTCCGGTGGTTGCAGTCGAAGGTGTAATCATAATTCACCTGCATCATAATCAGCATAAAGGCTACAAAGGCTATGCTCAACCCCAACACATTGAGAAGTGTCGCCGCTTTAAAACGGCGAAGTACGCTAAAGAAGTTTCGTAAGATCGTTTTCATACTCGATTTGTTATTTATTCACTTTTAAGACTGTCAACCGGGTTCGCATTTGCCACGCGCCAGTTCTGGATAGAGACAGTTAATAAAGTAATGGTCGTCACCGACAAAAAAGCCAGTACGAAAACCCACCATGAAAGACTTACTTTATAAATAAAACTTTCCTGCCAACGGATGATCGCATAATAGGCGACCGGAACGGCAACCACAAAACAGGCTGTCGCGATTTGCAAATACGTCTTATTAAAGAGACGTAACAGTTCGCCAATCGTTGCACCAAAAACCTTCCGAATGCCAACTTCTTTCCGTTTATATTCACTTTCAAGCATTACAACCCCGAAAACTCCGATCAGCGAGATCAACACCGTCACCAGACTGAAGAAGGTGATCTGGCGTCCTACCCGCAGTTCTTTTTCATAGAGATAGTCCTGAACTTCATCGAACAGGCTGATTTCCGGCAGGTAATTCGGGTCTATATCATGTAAAACGCCCGTAAGAGCCGTTTTCAAATCCGTATAATCGACACCGGTGTGAGTACGGATCATCACCTTGGACAGATAAGTATTCTTTCCGACAAAAAAGCCAAAAGGTTCCGTTATGCTTTTGAAAGAATTATATTTCAGGTCCGGCATAAATCCGGCAATCTGTTCCCGTGCATGAAAATCGCCCCAATCCAGAGACAGGATATCCCCCGGTTCGAGCTCAAATTGCTTGCGTGCCATCTCATTAAAGATATACGTGCCGTCACCCGACGCATCCTCTGCCTGGAAATTCCTTCCGGCAACCGGTTTGATTCCCAAAACATCCAGGATCGAGGGATCTGCCTGGACCAGCAAAAACTGTATCTCTTCGCCGTTGCGAGTGCGTCCCATGCGCGTATAATTATCCGTTGCGCCAATCAGGTGTGAAACCATAGAGACAGACTCGACATCCGGCATTCCTCCTAATTTTTGCTTGATCAGCTCCGGTTGCTTCTTCAATTCGTTCGTCAAGTTTCCGACGACAACCACCTGCTCCTTGTCAAATCCGAGCGGCAGATGGAGCATATACCGGTTTTGCAGGTTCACAAACAAAGCTCCAATGATCAGGACAAAAGAAACGATATATTGCAAACAGACCAGACAGTTCCTCAACTTCTTTCCCTTCGGAGACAGGCCGTAATTACCTTTCAACACCAATGCCGGCGGAAAAGAGGTGATGTACCGGGCAGGCCAATAACTGGCCAACACCCCGATTACAACGACAAATCCTCCCGTACAGAGGATCAAAGGCAACCTACCCTCCAACGAAAGCCCACCGACCACAATATCGGCAAACGAACTTCGCGACAGGCCATAGATATAAAACAAAGACAACAGGTATGCAACCAGGCAAATCCCTACCGCCTCCAAGACCAAAGAAAGGCGGATGATTCCGACACCCCCGCCCAATACCTTTTGCGTATTAATGCTTCTCACCCGCATCGGGACCTGTGCATTGCTGAAGTTGGTAAAATTGATCGCAGCGATCACGACGATCAGGAAAGCGATGCCCAACAGCAAGCGCAACAGGGTATAGCTGCCTTTCTGTTTTTGTGTATCGAAATGGCTGTCTGTCTGAAAATAGACCTCATGTAGGGAGACAAGGCGCAAGTCCATTTCTTCCCAGTTCAACTGGTCATGCCGGAAATATCGTTTGAAATTGCTAACCAATCCGGCGGCGGAAGCCGGATCATCCAGGCGGAGGTAACACTCGTAATTATTCATTCCCCATTGTCCTGCCCCTTCCTGATCGGATATTTTCCTGTAAATTGCATTCCGCACTATGGAATTTTCCGGAAGATCCTTATAGACGCCGCCAACAACAACCGTCCAGCCCTCTCCCACCAATTGTTGTCCCAATGCGGAAGATGAGCCGAAAAACTTCTGGGCCATCCCTTGCGATATCAGCGCCTGGCCGGGAACGGACAGAGCCGACCGGTCTCCTTCGACCATTGTAAGCTCGAACACATCGGCATAGTCCGCAGAGACAGGATATAAGGTCTCGAGGAAAGACTCCCGGTTTCCGTCATGCTCAACCATCACATACTGTTTATCGACAAAGCCATTCAAAAGCGCCCCCTTCACTATATGCGGGGAAGAAGCCACGAAAGCATCTATCAACGGACGGTTCAGGCAAGCCTGCCCTCCATAATCCTCATGCGTAATTTCAAGTCTGTAAAGGCAATCGGCATGTTTATGAAAACGGTCGAACCCCCACTCATACGTCATCTGCATCATCAGAATCAAAAACACAGCAAAAGCTACGGACATACCTATCAAGTTCAAGGCTGTCGGTAACCTAAACCGACGGAATACGCCGGAAAAGTCATGTAACAAAGTCTTCATATCTTCATATGATTGGTTATTTTATGAAAAGCAACAAATAATATGCCAAACAACATAACAACCAAATAATCAATCAGATAAATAAAAAGAAAATAGACAGCAGTGTCTAATTATTTGACACTACTGTCTATTTTCTTGACACTTTATGCAAAGCATCAAAGCACAAACAAAGTTATACCCATAAAGAATCTCTTAACGCAAGAAGTTTTTAAGGTTATATCCCTAAAAACTTTCCTGGAAAATACTATCTCTGTAGGTACTCAGCTCTTGATCAACGACCATTACCCGAAATTCGTGGTAAGCATGGACGAAACATGGCAGGACAACATCGAAGGCGTAAGGCATAAACATTTCGCCGATTTCTTAACTGATACAACGTGGGGATAATACAATAACCCCCTTCCCTGGCTATTTTTCTATTTCGTCTGAAATTTCGATTGATTTTGGATTGACTCTTTTCACGGTTTTAACCATTCCGGCTGACACCGGACGGAATGAGCTGCCGAGGTCATCCCAAAAAGCGTACAATTTGATTACCGAAAGACGGAAACGCCGGCAAAGTGATAAACCTTAACTCCCGGAGAATCGATTATTTGAAAACAAAACGGACGACGTTCCAAATATCGCAAGGAAATTCAGGGGCTTTTTTGCCATGAAAACGGTCCTCTTTCCCATTACGACCGTCCAAATCGCCATTACGACCGTCCTAATCTTCGCGAGCTGCCGAGTGCACTACACATTAGCACGGTCATAATGGCAAAGAGGACGGTCGTAATGGCTGAAAACACTCCCAAAAGAGGAAAAAGTACCTTTTTGAGGCCCAAAAAGCGGATTAACATTTATTGCATTTCGGATGTCTTTTGAACTTGAAAAATCCGTTTTATACAATAAGCCCCCAGCCGCAGGCTCTCTTTTGCCGTTGATTTCAATCAACGAGTTGATAAATTTCCGGCTTTGCCGGATTCCTCTGTGGGTTTGAACCCCTTTCAAATATCTACAAGTAATCCTATTAAAAGGACTCAAGTCCACAGAGGAAGAAGCTTTGCCTCTAAGCCCTAAAACCGTTCGTTGAAACGAAACGGCAAAAGAGAGCCTACGGCAGAGGGCTTATTGTATAAAACGGATTTTTTGAGCTCGAAATGTTCCCTAATTCAAACAAATGTTAATCCACTTTTCAGCTGTCAAAAAGGGGCTTTTTCCTATGATCCGGAACCTTATCGCCATGAAAAGGGACTTTATTGCTCTGATCCGGAACTTTATCGCCTTGAAGTCAGACTTCATATAGCACGAAGTCAACCTTCAAAGCGATGAAGCGTTACTTCAAGGCAATTTTCTGCGCACCTCGCGGCAACAAGCTTCATAATTTCCTTGGGATATTTGAAACGCAGTCCGCCTTCGTTCGCAAATATTCGATTCTCCGGGAGTTAAAGTTTATCACTTTGCCGACGTTTCCGTTTTTTGGTAATCAAATTGTACGCTTTCCGGAATGGGCTGCGCACCTCATCTCCCCTGTTGTCAGTTGAGCAGGCTAAAACCATGAAAAAAGTCAATTCAAAATCAATCAACTTTTCGGACGAAATAGAAAAATGGCCGAGGGGAGAGGTTATTGTACATTCCCTCATTTTTACATTATTTTTCCCTTTTTCTTTGTTTATTTCATATCCGCCGCTTTCTTTTGGGATAACCGAGACTGCCTGCCTTTATACGATCCCACATCAAGTGTTGATGGACTGCACTTTTATCCAAGTGTTGATGGACTGCACTTTTATCCGGATAAAAATGTATTATCAGCGCACTTTTATCCAGATAAAGCAGAAACGCATCTATTTTTTATACTATCTTTGCTTGTGAATAGCTACTTCAAATAAGCATCATATATGGGCCCCTGTATGCTATTGGAAATATATGACAATCTTCGTTTCAAATAAACAGAGGCAATGATTCATCTATTCTTCATAAAACTATTGATAGAAGTCGTTATGTATCTGGCTGCTCCCCGGACTATCTTTCCGGAGTCCTGCTCTACCCTGCTCTATTCTTCCGAGGGCAGTTGTTGGGAGCACGGATCGCACCGGACGGACAGTGGCGTTTTCCGCCGGCGGACACGATACCGGATAAGTTCGTCACCTGTCTCCTGACATATGAAGACAAACGCTTTTACCGGCATCCCGGAATAGACCCGATCGCCATCGCACGCGCGGCACGGCTCAACCTCACGGCTCGCCGGGTGGTTAGTGGCGGAAGTACCGTCACGATGCAGTTGGCACGCATTGCAAGAGGAAACCACAACCGTACATTATATGAAAAAGCGGTCGAAACAGCTTGGGCATTACTGTTGGAAACGGCATACAGCAAGGATAAGATACTTAACCTCTATGCTTCACATGCCCCGTTCGGGGGGAACGTGGTCGGTATAGAAGCGGCCGCATGGCGCTATTTCGGGCGAAACGCAGCCGAGCTGTCGTGGGCCGAAAGCGCCACACTTGCCGTATTGCCCAACTCGCCCGCCCTGATTCATCCCGGACGTAACCGGGAGAAATTGAAGGCCAAACGCGACAAGCTATTGGCATCTCTGAAGAAATCGGGCGTACTGGACGAAACGACATACGAACTGGCCTGCATGGAACCGCTGCCCGAAGCTCCTGTCCCGCTACCCGACGAAGCACCCCACCTGCTCGAACGACTGGCAGCCGATGCTCCGGGAACGCGTATCACGACCTCCGTCCGCCAAATGCTGCAACGGCAGGCACAGGCGATCGTCAACCGGTATGCACGCGACTATAGTTCCAATTATATCCATAATCTGGCCGCCCTCGTCACCGACACCGAAACAGGCGAAGTGCTTGCCTATGCCGGAAACGTCACCTTCCGGGCCGATGCCCGCAAGGGAAACCAGGTCGACATCATCACCTCGCCCCGCAGCACAGGCAGCATCCTGAAACCGTTCCTTTACGCCGCCATGCTGCATGACGGGTTACTGCTTCCGGGCACACTCGTCTCGGATGTACCATTGAACATTAACGGCTTCACGCCCCAAAACTACAACAAGACGTTCTACGGGGCTGTCCCGGCACACCGGGCAATCGAACGTTCGCTCAATGTCCCGTTGGTACGGATGCTTTCCCAATATAACACCGGGCGGTTCATGTCGCTGCTGAAAAAGGCAGGGATGACTACACTCCGTTTTTCGGAAGAACACTATGGCGCTTCCTTGATCTTGGGAGGTGCGGAAGGGACGTTATGGGATCTGACAGGGATGTACGCTTCGCTGGCGCGGACGCTTTCGCACTACCGGCCCTACAATGGGCGCTACAACCCGGCCGATATCCACCCGCTGACACCGTTTCCGGCTCATGCCGACACCCCTATCCTGTCTGTTGCCGACAAACGGCTCACAGACCGTCCTCTCCTCTCTGCCGCCTCCATCTGGTTCACCTTCGAAGCGATGTCTGCCCTGAACCGCCCGGAAGAAGAAGCGGACTGGCAACAGTTCGAATCGATGAAGCAGGTGGCCTGGAAAACGGGAACAAGTTACGGAGGACGTGACGCCTGGGCGATCGGGACAACACCGCGCTATACGGTAGGCGTATGGGTGGGGAATGCTCGGGCGAAGGGCGGCCGGGTTTGACGGGTGTGGGAAATGCGGCTCCTGTCCTCTTCGACCTTTTCTCGCTGCTTCCGGGAGGCAACTGGTTCGATATGCCTTACGACGAACTCGAACCGATGGCGGTCTGCCGTCTCAGCGGGCATAAGGCTTCCGCTATCTGCGACCAGGTCGATACGCTCTATATGCCCCGCTCGGGCAACGGCACAGCGGTTTGTCCCTACCACAGGCTTGTCCATCTTTCTGCAGACGGGCGTTTCCGGGTGAACAGCTCTTGCGAATCGGTGGACCGGATGATCACGCGTTCCTGGTTCGTACTGCCTCCCTCGCAGGAATATTATTACCGGAATTACCATATCGACTACGCGCCCCTGCCTCCGGTCAAACCGGGATGCGCCCCCGAACAGAGCCGGCAGATCGAACTGATCTATCCGGAGCATAACGCCATCCTCTACCTGCCCAAAGGCTTCTCCGGCAAACCGGAAAAGTTCATCTTCAAAGCAGCTCATGCACGCTCCGACGCCACCCTCTACTGGCATCTCGACGCCACCTATCTCGGTGAAACAACCGGTAACCACCAAATCGCCTGCCAAGCCGATCCGGGCAAACATCTGCTGACGCTGATAGACAATTTCGGGAATCAGAGGAAGATATTGTTTGAGGTAAAATGATTGTTACTTTTGGCTTGTTTAATTGATTTATAATTCGTTCTTTTGTAAAACATTCAATTTATGTATGAAGAAAAAGAAAACTACATATCGTTTAGCAATGAAAGAGCAATCTTCTTGTTCTTTGCATGAACCGGAGATAGCATATGGACAATCTCAAAGAGACGTTGATGTTTATGCTGTTATCTCACAAAAAGAGCTTGACGAAAACTGCCTGACTTTAGCTGAATCAAAACGTCTGATAATGGAAAAGATCCACAAACACTTTACCCCTTAATGGACGTTTATATTGACAAACGGGTACATCAGCAAATAGAAGACTTTTACGATGTAGCTTTATTAAGACACCCTTCATTAGATGAAGTCATAGTAATGCGTAAAATCCAGCGTTTGTATGATGCGCTTGAGTTATTAGGGCTCTATGCTTCCATTTATCCGATTTCACGTATAAAAGAAGAATGGATAACCAAAGGCTATAGGGAATATATTATTGAAGACTTTCATTTTGCATATCAGATTTACAAAAAAGAAAATGGCGAAGTTTTTGTCCGGGTACATGATGCTTGCCATAGCTTCCTTTATCACGAATAATTTTCAGACACATACAATCGGCCACCCGTTTCTCCGAGCAAACAGCCTGGTCACATTATTAAAATCAGGAATAAAAGATTCTATCTATAAAGTTTTTACTACCTTTGGCAATCTTAAACAAAATAGTTAGTGTTACATTAGTTTTTAAATATAGAAATTATGGCGAAGATAAAAGGAGCTGTTGTTGTAAACACAGAACGATGCAAAGGCTGTAACCTTTGTGTAGTAGCCTGCCCGTCGGATGTACTCGAATTGCATCCGCGCGAAGTAAACAACAAGGGATACCATTATGTGTATATGAAGAACCCTGACGACTGCATCGGTTGTGCAAGTTGCGGGTTAGTTTGTCCGGACGGGTGTTTAACCATCTACAAAGTAAAAATATAATTGACAGATATGGCAGAAGATGTAAAATTAATGAAGGGTAACGAAGCCATCGCACATGCGGCTATCCGCTATGGTGTGGACGGTTATTTCGGTTACCCGATCACTCCGCAATCGGAGATACTGGAAACCCTGATGGCAGAAATGCCTTGGGAAACCACCGGGATGGTCGTGCTACAGGCTGAAAGCGAAGTAGCTGCTATTAATATGGTATATGGCGGTGCCGGTACAGGTAAACGTGTGATGACCTCTTCGTCCAGCCCTGGTATCAGCTTGAAACAAGAAGGTATATCTTATCTGGCAGGTGCCGAACTGCCTTGCCTGATCGTGAACGTGATGCGTGGCGGTCCCGGTTTGGGAACAATCCAGCCCAGCCAGGCTGATTATTTCCAGACAGTAAAAGGCGGCGGACATGGCGACTATCGCCTGATCACGCTTGCTCCCTCTTCCGTACAGGAGATGGCCGATTTCGTCGGATTAGGTCTTGAACTCGCTTTCAAATATAACAACCCTGCAATCATTCTCGCAGACGGTATTATCGGACAGATGATGGAAAAAGTGGTATTGCCTCCTTTCCATACGCGCCGTACGGAAGAAGAAATCATTGCCGAATGTCCTTGGGCTGCACAAGGGAAGACTGCCGGCCGTAAGCCGAATGTCATCACATCCTTAGAATTAGACCCGGCAACAATGGAAGAAAACAATATTCGTTTCCAGGCTAAATACCGCAAGATTGAAGAAAACGAAGTACGTTACGAAGAATTCCAGTGCGAAGATGCCGAATATCTGCTGATTGCTTTCGGTTCATCCGCCCGTATCTGCCAGAAAGTGGTGGAAAATGCGCGTGCGGAAGGTATCAAGCTCGGCTTGCTCCGCCCGATTACGCTGTGGCCGTTCCCTAAAGAAGTGATCAAGGCCTATGCCGACAAAGTGAAAGGAATGCTTTCTGTCGAGCTGAACGCCGGACAGATGGTAGAAGACGTTCGCCTGGCTGTGAACGGAAAGATAAAGGTTGAACATTTCGGCCGCCTCGGTGGTATCGTGTTCACTCCGGATGAAGTACTGAATGCGCTTAAGGAATTAATAATTAAGAAGTAAAAATTAAAAACTGATTCTTCTTATGAAGCGCGGAAGTAAAATTGATATGATATTGACCTGGTTATTCATGGCGTTAGCTGTTGCAGCAGTAATCTGCTATTTTGCCTTGCCGGAAAACCGCCTGCCGTTCCTTTATTGCGGCGGTGCGGCGATCTGTTTCCGCCTCGTCCAATATCTGATGCGATTTATTAACTAATAATATGCCAATTGAAAAATGTGCCAATGTGCCAATTATTAATTGTCTTTTCATTGGCATATTGGCACATTAGCAAATTGAAAAATTATTCTTATGGAACTTAATGAAATAATTAAACCGGAGAACCTGGTGTACGAAAAGCCCGGGTTAATGAACGAAAATCCCATGCACTACTGCCCCGGTTGCAGTCACGGTGTCATACATAAGCTGATCGCCGAAGTGATTGCCGACATGGGTATGGAAGACAAAACGATCGGTGTCTCTCCCGTGGGATGTGCCGTATTTGCGTATAACTATCTGGATATCGACTGGCTCGAAGCGGCTCACGGACGTGCTCCGGCAATCGCAACCGCCGTTAAACGCTTGAATCCGGAGAAAATGGTATTTACTTACCAGGGTGACGGTGACTTGGCTGCAATCGGTACTGCCGAAACAATCCATGCCGCCAACCGTGGAGAAAATATCGTAATCGTATTCGTCAACAATGCCATCTACGGTATGACCGGCGGTCAGATGGCGCCTACCACACTGGAAGGAATGCCGACATCGACCTGTCCCTACGGCCGTAATATTGCCTTGAACGGTTATCCGCTGAAAATCGGTAATCTGCTTGCCCAACTGGAAGGAACCTGCCTGGTTACACGCCAGAGCGTTCAGACTGCCGCAGCCGTTCGTAAAGCAAAAAAGATGCTCCGCAAGGCTTTTGAAAACTCGATGGCCGGCAAAGGTACATCGGTTGTAGAGTTTGTTTCCACCTGTTCATCCGGCTGGAAAATGACACCTGAAAAGGCTAACAAATGGATGGAAGAGAATATGTTCCCGTTCTATCCGTTGGGAGATCTGAAAAATAAAGAATAATTTGCCAATTAGATAATGTGCCAATATGCCAATTAATACCAGAAATATCATACTTGAAAAAAGTTTATCTTTTGCTCTCTCAATAATTAACTTTTGTGAAGAACTGGAGCAGCATAAAAAGTTTGTTATTTCTCATCAACTTTTAAAAAGTGGCACATCTATCGGGGCAAATATTAATGAAGCCCAAAATAGTGAAAGTCGTGTAGATTTTATTCATAAATTTAAGATAGCGGCTAAAGAAGCAGAGGAGACTAAATATTGGTTATTACTTTGCCAGAAAGCCCCCAGCTATCCATACGAAGAACAATTACTTCATGATCTTTCAGATATACTACGGCTTATAAACAGCATTATTAATTCAGCCAAAAAGTCTGTGCAATCTTAAATTGGCACATTGGCAAATTGGCACATTAGCAAATTATCAGCAATGAAACAAGAAATTATTATAGCAGGTTTCGGTGGGCAAGGTGTTTTGTCGATGGGTAAAATATTGGCTTACTCCGGACTGATGGAAGGGAAGGAAGTAAGTTGGATGCCTTCTTACGGGCCGGAACAGCGTGGCGGTACGGCAAACGTAACGGTTATCCTGAGTGACGACCGTATCAGCTCTCCGGTTCTGAACGAATACGACATCGCCATCATTCTGAACCAGCCCTCTATGGACAAGTTCGAGAACAAAGTGAAAAAAGGCGGTATTATCATTTACGACGGATACGGCATTCATACGCCTGTGAAACGTACTGATGTGAGTGTATATCGTGTGGATGCAATGGATGCAGCTACTGAAATGAAGAACGAAAAGGCATTCAATATGCTAATCCTCGGCGGATTGTTACAGATCGTTCCGATGGTGAAACTGGAAAACGTATTGCTGGGGTTGAAAAAATCCCTGCCTGAACGTCACCATAAGCTCATCCCGATGAATGAAGCGGCCATCAAGAAAGGTATGGAGATTATACAGAAGATGTAATAATGTGCCAATATTTCAATGTGCCAATATGCCAATGAGGCAATGTGCCGATAAATATACTAACTAATATTAATTGGCACATTGACACATTGTCCATATTGCACATTATTATTATCTTTGCCCCACAATGAAGCATAGCTTATACATATTATTGTTATTGATAATATCCGCTTCGGCCCTGCACGCGCAACGCCGCCCGGGCGGAGAGAGGAAAGGATTCTCGCTTGGCAACCTTTCTAAAGCAAACCAGGAAGTACCTGACAGCCTGCTGATTCCGGATAGCTCGTCGATTAACGACAGGCGTGTAACCGCATACCGGCTTACTCCTTTGTTAGGCGATCCTTATGTCGCTCCGATGGATACGCAGAGACTGAACTTTGCCAACAGTACACTGGTGGAAGCAGAATCCCTCGCAGTCGGTTATCTGGCTAACACAGGTTCACCGGCACAGACCCGTATCTTTTCAGACCGCAAGGAACCTCGCGACTTCATATTCGCCGATCCCTACGATTATTATATCACAGATCCTCTCAATGCAGAGTACTACAACACAAAAATCCCTTATACGAATGTAATGTACACGACTATGGGAGGAAGTGACAGTAAAAACGAACGGTTGAAAGGCACATTGACGATGAATTTCGGTCCGAAAATTAATGTGGGTGGGGATTTGGACTATATCTACAGTCGCGGGTATTATAAAAACAACGGTAATAAACTACTGAGTTACCGTCTTTTCGGCAGCTACAAGTCGGACCGCTATGAAGCGCATGCCTACCTGAGCAACTTTAACTTTATCAATTACGAAAATGGCGGACTGGCTAATGACTCTGTGATTACCAATCCGGATCAATACTTTGCCGGAGAGAGAAACCAGGGCGACCCGAAAGCATTCGACATCCGCTATCCGGTTAAAGCCTGGAACCGCGTACGCGGCAAACAATATTTCCTGAGCCATCGCTATAACCTGGGTTTTGAGCGCGAATTGGAAGAAGAGGTCGACTCGCTCGGCAATCCGGTGAAAGTCTTTATTCCGGTATCCAGCATCATCCATACATTGGAATATCAGGACAACCGCCGTCGTTTCCGGTCGGAAGAGAACAAAAACCTGAACGAATGTTATCTGACTCCGGATGGTGATCCGCGAGTATTCGGGCTGGAAAACGGTACCGGTGTTGACGACCGGACCTCCTATTGGAATCTGAAGAATACATTCGGACTATCCCTTCGTGAAGGGTTCCAGGATTGGGCTAAATTCGGAATCACAGCTTTCGCAACCTTTGACAAACGTAAATTCCAGCTTCCGGCAGAAATCCCGGGACTATCTTATAATCCGGAAACAGGTAGCGGTTTATACGCTTCGCCCTCCACTCTTAATTTCCCGATCACGCAGGCCTATGACGAATTTTCGACCTATATCGGAGCGGAAATATCCAAACGCCAGGGAAGTATCCTGACCTACAATGCCCGTGGGGAACTTTGCGTTGTAGGTCATGATATCGGGGAATTCCGGGTAACAGGAAACCTGCAAACCAAATTCAAATTATTCAAGAAAGATGCGACGATCAGTGCGGAAGGATACATCAAAAATGTAACCCCTGCTTTCTACATGCGTCACTTCCACTCCCGTTATTTCTGGTGGGATAACCGGGATATGAACATGATCCAGCAGATTTATGCCGGAGCCAAAATAGACTTGGAATCAACCCGGACACAATTATCCGCCGGCGTCGAAAGCATACAGAACTATGTATTTTTCAACAAACAGGGTATGCCGGAGCAGAAAAGCGGAAACTTGCAGGTGATAAGCGCCCGTATCAAACAAGACATCATGTACCGGGCTTTCGGTTGGGAAAACGAAGTTGCCTATCAATTGAGCAGCGACAAAGACGTACTGCCGCTACCGCAGATCAGCCTGTACACAAATATGTATGTGAAGTTTAAAGTGGCAAAAGTGTTGACTATGCAGCTTGGAGCCAATATGTATTATAACACTTCTTATTACGCTCCGTACTACGAACCGGCTACCCAGCAGTTCCAATTGCAGGACGAAGTGAAAGTCGGCAATTACCCGCTCGTCAACGCTTACGTCAATTTCCATCTGAAACAGGCCCGTTTCTTTGTGATGGGCTACAACCTGAGTTCCAAGTTCGTCAATCCGAACTACTTCTCGCTGGCACATTATCCGCTGGATCCGTTTGTCCTGAAAATGGGCGTGGCCGTAACATTCAACAACTGATTTTATGAAATCGAGAAAGCTGATAGGAGTCTATGCCGGACTGCTGATTATAGCCGTTGCAACCATGATCATGCTATGGCGCTTGAAGACGATGCAAAAAGCAGAAATACTCCCACGCGATTATCCGGAGATAAAGCAAGAAGGAATCCTGCGGATGGTGACCGAATACAACCAGTCCGGTTATTATGTGGCAGGCGACACGATAGAAGGTTTTCAATACGAACTGAGCCAGGCGATAGCCAAACTATCCGGTCTGGAAGTCCAGACTCATCTGGAGATGAGCCTTGCCGAAAGTTTTCAAGAGCTTGAAGAGAACAAATGCGACGTCATTGCCCGCAACATTCCTATCACCAGCGATATCAAAGAAGAATATCTGTTCACGGAACCGATCGTACTCAATAAACAAGTCTTGATACAGCGAACGGAAGAAGCCAATAAAGGGATCAAACCGCTCCGTAATCAGCTTGACCTCGCCGGTAAAACCCTATATATACCGAAAGATTCTCCCGCCCGGCTCCGGCTCCAGAACTTGGGACATGAGATCGGCGATACGATTTATGTGGTAGAAGATGAGCTATATTCAGGTGAACAACTCGCCATCATGGTGGCCAAAGGAGATATCGATTATGCCGTTTGCGACCAACAGATTGCAACACTTTCCCAAAAGCAACTCCCCGAAATAGATATCAAAACAGATATAAGTTTCACGCAACTTCAGTCGTGGGCAGTCCGCAAAGACTCTCCCATCCTGCTCGACAGCCTGAACAGCTGGCTGGACCAGATTCGGAAAAACGGGACATTTGATAAGATATATAAGAAATACTATAAATAATATGCCAATAAATCAATGTGCCAATATGCCAATGTAAGAATAGACCGCATATTGCCGGATTCCCAAATTGGCACATTGGCATATTATTTCATTGGCACATTATTCATCATGCGACGGCAGTATGAAGAAGAAAGTTGAACCGACTCCAAGCTCCGACTCCACATGCATGGAACCGCCCATCTTCGTCACTAATCCCTGACAGATGGCAAGCCCCAAGCCGATGCCTTCCACATAATCGTTCACCTTGACAAAGCGGGTAAAAAGGCTATCCAATTTATCTTTTGCTATGCCGATACCCGTATCCCTAACGTAGAACTCCAATTTTTTATCCTGCAGACAAGTATATCCCAAAGTAATACTTCCCTCCTTGGTATTCTTGATGGCATTATTCGCCAGGTTATTAATCAGCTGCAACAAACGGATACTGTCTGTCCCGAATGTACAAGAAGCACACCCTTTTTCAAGAAGTAGCTGAACTCCTTCCGGCATACGCAATTTGACGGAAGCGAACGTTGTGTCCATCAAGTCATTTATATCGACAGGCGCATAACTGATCTTGATTGCATCCGCCTCTATTTTTGACAGATCGAGGATATCGTTTATTAATTGCATCAATAACTGGTTGTTTGCCTTGATGATTTCATAATACCCCTGGCGTTCTTCGTCAGAATCGGCAAAAGCCATCAATTCCGAAAAACCCGTGATCGCATTCAACGGTGTACGGATCTCGTGGCTCATATCGGCCAGATACTTTGATTTCATCTTATCGGCAAGTTCCGCTTTATGCTTTGCTTCCTCGAGATTCAACTCCTGTCCTTTACGCTCTTGTATATTGATCGTACATCCCAAAACCACAAGCGCCCTCCCCTGCTCATCGCGCTCGTAAACGGAAGCGGACGACTCACGCCAATGATATGCATCCATGCCCGGATATTTCACACGTAATTCTATTTTTATTTCCGATATTTCACCCCGGCATAATTTACGAAAAGCTTCATCATGCATCTCTCTATCATCCGGATGGACACGTGCGGCAAAACGCAGCCAAGAGATTTTGACCAACTCGTCTTCCTTTCCCGGAAGCCAGTTATTTACCTGGACAACCGAGTCGTTATAATTTCGTTTGCTTTCCGGATTCACAAAGACCGAGCAGAGACGGATATCATTGGAGGACAAAGCCATTTTGGTGAGTACCTGAGAACGGCGCAGTTCATTTTCCATCACTTTACGGGATGTGACATCACGCCATAAAGCCAACAATAAAGGCTTGCCGTTACTCAATGAGATTGGGAATTTGGTTACTTCTATATCTTTCCGGACACCACGCTTATTCGTTATCCTACCCTTAAACTCTACCGTTTTACCCGTATTCATAATATCACTGTCCAATATCAGGCGCTTTTCAGCCGACATAATGGCATCGAAATTAAGTTCAAAATCATTATGCCCCTCAACTTCATTTGTGTAAATACCGGTAATTTCTTCCATAAAATGATTCCAATAAAGATACTTGAAATCATTCTCTGCATCTTTTACAAATACACCTAACGGTAGTTTATCCAAGATTGTATTAATCAGTTCATGTAATGAATCCTGATTCCGTAAGATCGGTAGAATGTCACTTCCTCCCTGTGTGCTGCCCATAACAATAAATGCTTTTAAACGCTAATGTGGGTATAAAGATATTTATTTTTATTACAATATGCCCGCAAACCCTCATTAAAATCAACCCTCGATTGAAAAAAAACAGCAATTTTAAAAGAAGAGCCATGCTACTAATAATAAATATTGCCAAATATTATATACCTTTACCGGGAATTTAATGATGAAAGATGAGATTTGACGAATTGGATTTAGAAGAGGCTGTATTGGACGGCTCGATGCGATGAATTTCCAGGAGACGACTCCTGTACAGGAACTAACGATTCCGGTTATATTGGAAGGGAAAGACATTATTGCCTGTGCGCAAACAGGGACAGGGAAAACAGCGGCTTATGTGTTGCCGGTGATCAACGAACTCAGTAAAGGATTACATCCGGCCAATGCAATCAATGCCGTTATCATGGCTCCTACGCGTGAACTGGCACAACAGATTGACCAACAAATAGAAGGTTTCACTTACTTTGTTCCTGTCTCCGCCGTTGCCGTGTACGGGGGTACGGATGGTATTGCCTGGGAACAACAGAAGCGTGGCATGGAAATGGGGGCCGATATTGTGATTGCGACTCCCGGGCGTTTGTTGTCCCATATCAAACTGGGTACGGTCGACCTGTCGCAGGTTTCCTTCTTCATCCTGGATGAAGCAGACCGGATGCTCGACATGGGATTTTATGAAGACATCATGCAAGTGCAGAAACTGCTGCCTGAAACTTGTCAGACCATTATGTTCTCTGCAACCATGCCTCCTAAAATCCGTACGTTAGCCAAAACGATCCTGAAGAATCCGGAAGAAGTCAAAATCGCTATCTCGCGTCCGCCCGAATCGATCATGCAAACGGCTTATATCTGTTACGATATGCAGAAACTGCATATTCTGGAAGATCTATTTTCACAAAGCCGTCCCCAGCGTGTCATCATATTTTCATCGTCAAAAATGAAAGTGAAGGAACTGGCTGCCACGCTGAAACGAATGAAGTTTAACGTAGCCGCCATGCACTCCGACCTCGAACAGTCACAACGCGAAGAGGTAATGAAAGAGTTCAAGAACGGACGTATCGATATTTTGGTCGCAACTGACGTCGTATCACGTGGTATCGATATCAACGATATCAAATTGGTTGTCAACTTCGACATTCCCCACGATCCGGAAGACTATGTACACCGTATCGGCCGTACGGCTCGCGGTACAGGCGGAGAAGGTTTGGCAATTACCTTTGTCTCCACAGAGGAACAGGCCCAGTTCAAACGTATCGAGCAATTCCTGGAAAAAGAAGTGTACAAAATCCCGATCGACCCGAAATTCGGAGAAGCCCCTTTGTATGAACCGGAAAAGTACGCCAACGTACGCCGTGGCAGAGGACGCCCCCGGAAAGACAGCGGAAAAGGCAACAGCCGCCCTGGAGGAAATTCCGGCAACGGACAACGCCGCCGGGGAAGACCACGGAAGGATGCTTAACTCATAAGAATATACCTCCTAAAGAAAGAAGCAATGTTAGCAAATAAAAAACGCAGATCAAGCATCAGCCTAATCTGCGTTTTTATTTTATTCTTTCTATTTATTTATCCGTTCATCGAAGCCAGAAACTCCATATTATCGAATGTCTGTTCCATGCGTTTCTTGACAAATTCCATAGCTTCCATAGAGTTCATATCGGCCAGGTATTTACGCAAGATCCACATACGGTTTACAGTGCTTTCATCCTGCAACAAGTCATCACGACGCGTGCTGGAAGCCGTAATATCGACAGCCGGATAAACGCGCTTGTTTGCCAGCTTGCGGTCCAACTGCAATTCCATATTACCTGTACCCTTAAATTCTTCAAAGATCACATCATCCATCTTAGAACCAGTCTCTGTCAACGCTGTTGCCAGGATCGTCAGGCTACCGCCGTTTTCGATGTTACGGGCAGCACCGAAGAAACGTTTCGGCTTCTGCAAGGCGTTAGCATCCACACCACCGGAAAGAACCTTACCGGAAGCAGGCTGAACCGTATTATAAGCACGTGCCAGACGTGTAATAGAGTCTAACAGGATCACAACATCATGACCGCATTCGACCATACGTTTTGCCTTGTTCAATACGATTTCGGCAATCTTCACGTGACGTTCTGCCGGTTCGTCGAATGTAGAAGCGATCACTTCCGCATCCACACTACGGGCCATGTCGGTTACTTCTTCCGGGCGTTCGTCGATCAGCAGGACGATCATATACACTTCCGGATGATTTGCTGCAATTGCATTGGCAATATCTTTCAGCAACATCGTCTTACCAGTCTTCGGCTGTGCCACGATCAGGCCACGCTGTCCCTTTCCGATCGGCGAGAACAAGTCTACAACACGTACGGCGATATTATCATATACTTTCGGAGCTTTACGGGCCGTCAGCATGAACTTTTCATCCGGGAAAAGCGGAGTCAGATGATCGAAAGGAACACGGTCGCGAACCTCTTCCGGCGTACGGCCGTTGATCTTGTCCACTTTTACAAGCGGGAAATACTTTTCACCTTCCTTCGGAGGACGGATAGCACCTTCCACCACATCACCGGTCTTCAGACCGAACAATTTGATCTGTGACTGCGATACGTAGATATCATCCGGGGAAGTCAAATAGTTATAATCGGAAGAACGCAGGAAACCATATCCGTCAGGCATCATTTCCAATACGCCGACACCTGTCAGAATGCCGTCAAATTCGTATTGCTTTTCCTGAGGCGCGTTATTATTGTTATTATTGTTGCGCTGGTTGTTATGATTATTCTGATTGTTCTGCCTGTTGTTATTCTGACGAGGAGCGTTCTGCAGCGGAGCCGGTTGTTCGCTTTGTGCCTTCGGTTCCGGTTTGGCAGGTGTAGAAGAGAACGGGAAAAGCTGGTCGAGAACCGATTTGGTATCCGGATGGCGGAATACCACACGTTTGGGTTCTTCTGCTGAAGCAGGAGTGGCAGGAGCTTCTGCCACGGCAGGTTCCACTGTTACTTCGGGAACTGCTTCAACCGGCAGTTCTTCACCGGCAGATTCTACACAACGGGAGGAAGCAACGGCTTTTCAGCTTTATCAGCCTTTTTCACTATTACCTTCTTTGCAGCAGGCTTTTCTTCTTCAACCGGAGCTTTAGCCGGAGCCTCGGTTACCTGAGCGACAGCTTCGGGTGCAGGAGAGGGAGCATTGGCAGAGACCTGATTCTTCGAAACGACAACTTCGTCATTCTCACGAGTCGGGACAGCAGCGCCAGCCACCTTATCTTTCTTTTCGATACGAGTCCGTTTCTTACGCTCGGGCTGTTCCTTGGTTTCTACTGCAACTTCTTCAACTGAGCCGGCTACGGGTGTGGCAGGAGCGGCAACCTTTGTTTTAGCATCGGCTTTTGCGCCTTTCGGGGCAGCAGCTTTAGGAGTTTTCTTAGCCTTGGTTTGCCTTTCTGCTTTCTTAGCCTCCTTCTCTTTCTCCTTTTCTGCCTGAATGCCGGCATATGAGATAGCCTGTTCGTCAAGAATTCTGTATACAAGCTCCTCCTTTTTCAAAGAGCTTACTTTTTTAATACCTAACTCTTCCGCTATACTTTGCAACTCAGGAAGGAGTTTTTCATTTAGTTCTAGAATGTTATATTTTTGCATAATGCGAAGTGAATAATAAAAACGGCGTACGACACGACCTGGTACGGTACGCGTACAACGCAATCATTGTATCTTTTATAATTTGATAATTAATAATTTCATGTGAAAACCGGATTGTTCAGCTAATTTGAATCATTAGTAACACATCTGCGGAGTAAATCTGTGCAAATGTAATAATATTTTTTTATTTACTCTCGCTTTTTGTCGGAAAAAAATGCACAACTAACACGCTTTTAGTCATTTTGTCCAAACAAAAACGGTTATCCGGCCGTTCTCCCACAACCCAGATAACAGCGTCTCCACTGCATAAAAGCCACGTTTGTTCCTTGTCGAGACGACTGAACTTACGATCCGAAAAATAATCACTCAGTTTTTTACGTCCTTTCATTCCGAAAGGAATAAACCAGTCTCCTTCTTTCCAGGTACGCAATGTAAGCGGAAAAGTCAGCTTGTCGTAATCAAAATAGGCGATATTCTTATCTTTCCGGATGTGGAAATCTTCCTTAATAACAACCTTTTCGAAAGAAAGTTCAACAGGCCCGGACCAGTTCTGCTCGCAACCGGTCAACATATATTCTTTGGCCTCTTCTTTTACAAGGGGGGAAAGCAAAAGATAATCCCGGTCTTTTATCAGTCTGTGAGTCGAAGAATAAAAGACTTTGCCCGGTTCTTTCGTCAGGGAAAGATAAACAGCTTCCGCTACCAGGCGGGTGAAATTATAGGTTTTGAGCAGTTCATACAAAATAGCATCGGGAGAAGGATAAAGCATTAAAGCCGCAATGGAAAGACGGTCGCCCGGTTTGACAACACGCCCCCTTGCCTCCTCCACGACATGCAGATAAACGGCTTCGGCAGCCGCCAAATGTTCGGAAGTACGAGCTATCGCCGTCTTGACAGAAGGATTGAGTTCCTCTAAAAGAGGAAGGACACGCAAGCGGATAAAGTTGCGGGTATAGGCATCCGATTCGTTTGTACAGTCAGTAACATACATCAGATTGCGCTTGGCAAGCCACTCCAGGATATCCGCACGGCTTACGACAAGCAAAGGACGCACCACAAACCCATTCCTCGGCCGGATGCCGCTCATCCCCCGGATACCGGTCCCGCGTACCAGATTCATCAAAAGTGTCTCTACACTGTCGTCGCGATGATGGGCTACGGCAATGGCCTGCGCCCCTGTTGTGAGACGCTGCTCTTCAAACCAGTTATAGCGCAATTCACGCGCCGCCATTTCAATCGAAAGATGGCGTTCCGCCGCATATTGCCGGGTATCGAAATCCACTTTCAGGAAAGGCACATTCAACTGTCCTGCATATTCCCTCGTGAACTGTTCGTCGCGCATGGATTCGTCGCCACGCAAATGGAAATTACAATGTGCCGCAATACAGGAATAGCCCGACTCCACCAAAAGGGTGAGTAGGGCTATTGAATCTGCTCCGCCGCTTACACCGACCAAAACCGGAAGGCTTTCTGTAAGCAACTGATATTTCTCTATATATGCACGTACAACGTCGCGCATCTACTTATTCTTCTATGCCTGCCAATTCAGGGTCGATCATGATACGACCGCAATATTCGCAAACGATAATCTTCTTACGCAATTTGATATCCATCTGCTTCTGTGGCGGAATCTTGTTAAAGCAACCACCGCAAGCATCACGCTGGATATATACGACAGCCAAACCGTTACGCGCACCTTTACGGATACGTTTGAAAGCAGTCAACAGACGCGGTTCGATATTCGCTTCCAGTTTCTTTGCTTTTTCACGCAATTTTTCTTCGTCCTGCTTTGTCTCGGAAATGATCTGTTCCAGTTCGCTCTGCTTCAGAGTCAAATCGGCTTTACGGCCGTCCAGTCTTTCGGTCAGTTCGGCAATCTCGGCTTTCTTCTGAACGATCGCTTCTCCGAATTCACGGATCTTCTTTTCTGAGAACTCGATCTCAAGTCCCTGGAATTCTATTTCTTTAGACAAGTTGTCGAATTCACGGTTGTTACGCACGTTATCCAACTGCGTTTTATATTTTTCAATCAGACCGGTAGACTCCGTGATCTTATGTTTCTGTTCTACAACAGCATTCTCAAAGTCCTTGATTTCTGTCTGATAGTTCTGAAGACGTGTTTCCAGACCTGCGATCTCATCTTCCAGGTCCTGCACTTCCAAAGGAAGCTCGCCGCGAAGCGTTTTGATCTTATCAATTTCAGTCATCATCGTCTGAAGCTGATACAGTGTAGAAAGCTTTTCTTCAACTGTAATCTCTTTTTCAGCTGATTGTTTATCTGTAGCCATTCTATAAATATTTTACCGGGTTTGAATTAACATTCGAAAAATGTACCGCAAAGGTAGGGAATTTTTTCGATATTATCTTATAAAAGATGTCTTTTGTACAGACTTCGCTTTCATAATGACCTATAACAGCCAGCAGAATACGGTCCTCGACATCGTAAAAATCATTGTATTTAGCCTCTCCCGTGATGAAGACGTCCGCACCATAACTGATCGCATCCTTGATCAGAAAAGCGCCGCTGCCTCCGCACAAAGCGACTTCCCGTATCGGTTTGCCGGTCAGGGCGGAATGTTTCACACAACCCACCTGGAACAAATCTTTTATTCGTTGCAGGAAACCCAGCTCGTCCTCTTCTTCGGGCAACTCCCCCACTACACCGGAACCAACCTGATCCCAGGCATTATCCAGGGAGTAAAAGTCAAAGACAGGCTCCTCATACGGATGGACGGAAAGCAGCGCGCGGGTGACCGTCGATTTACGGAAAGCCGGCAATACCATTTCGATACGCACTTCCGGCTCCACATGCAACTCGCCTATTTCACCACAGAACGGGTTCGTGCCTTCGCCTGCACGGAACGTCCCGCTGCCCGGCAGGTTGAAGCTACAGGAATCATAGTCCCCGATAGTCCCGGCCCCGGCATTGAACAGGGTCGTTCTAACCTGTTCGGCATAGGCTTCCGGCACAAAAGTGACCAGCTTCAGCAAAGCCCCTTTCTGCGGGCTCAATACACGCACATTTTCCAGCCCGATCAGTTCCGCCAGGCGGAAGTTCACACCTCCCGCCGCATTATCGAGGTTGGTATGAGCCGCATAGACCACCAAGTCATACTTGCACGCCTTCATCATACACCGCTCGATATAGGTAGAACCCGTCAGAGACTTAAATGCTTTAAAGGCCAAAGGATGATGAGAAATAATCAGGTTGCAACCCGCCTCTATCGCCTCGTCGACCACCTCTTCGGTCACGTCCAGGCAAAGAAGCGCACCGGTGGCAGGCTGATTCACATCCCCGACCTGCACACCTGCGTTGTCAAAGCTTTCCTGCAATGGCAACGGAGCGTATTGCTCGATTTCTTTCAGAATATCCTTAACCCTTACCATAATCAATGAATTTATCAATTTGTCAATATGCCAATCTCTTTCATTGGCATATTGACACATTACCCAATTATCACATTATTCCTTTATATCTACTTTCAGGCACAGTTCTTCCAACTGCGAATCGTCCAGTTGACCGGGAGCATCCAGCATGACATCGCGACCGGAATTGTTTTTCGGGAATGCGATACAGTCGCGGATAGAATCCAGGCCGGCAAACAGAGACACCCAACGATCCAGGCCATAAGCCAGACCGCCGTGAGGAGGCGCACCATATTTGAAGGCATTCATCAGGAAGCCAAAACGTTCCTGCGCCTTTTCTTCGGTGAAGCCCAACAACTGGAACATCTTATCCTGCAATTTGCTGTCATGGATACGGATAGAACCGCCACCCACTTCAACGCCATTGATAACCATATCGTACGCATTCGCACGAACGGCTCCCGTATCGCTATCCAGCAACGGGATATCTTCGGGTTTGGGAGATGTGAACGGGTGATGCATAGCATAGAAACGCTGGTCTCTTCGCTCCACTCGAACAGCGGGAAGTCGATCACCCACAGGCAAGCAAACTTGTTCTTGTCGCGCAGTCCCAACTGGCCGCCCACTTCCAGACGCAATTCGCAAAGCTGTTTGCGGGTCTTCATCGCATCGTCACCGGAAAGGATCAGGATCAGGTCGCCCGGCTTAGCACCGAAGGCTTCCTTCATCTGCTGCAACACTTCCTGTGTATAGAACTTATCTACGCTCGATTTCACGTTGCCGTCTGCTTCCACACGGGCATAGACCATGCCTTTCGCGCCGATCTGTGGACGTTTTACAAATTCAGTCAGCGCATCCAGCTGTTTGCGGGTGTAAGTCGCTGCACCTTCCGCACAGATACCACCGATATAGGCAGCACCGTCGAATACGGAGAAGCCGTGTCCCTTCATGATGTCCATCAACTCGACGAACTTCATGCCGAAACGCAAATCCGGCTTATCGCTTCCGTAATATTTCATGGCATCGTGCCAGGTCATACGCGGGAAGGCTTCCTTTATCTCGACGCCACGAATGGTCTTGAACAGGTGTTTGGCCATTCCTTCGAAAATATTCAACACATCTTCCTGTTCCACGAAGCTCATCTCGCAGTCGATCTGCGTAAATTCCGGCTGGCGGTCTGCGCGCAGGTCTTCATCGCGGAAACATTTCACGATCTGGAAATAGCGGTCGAAACCGGAAACCATCAGCAACTGCTTCAACGTCTGCGGAGACTGCGGCAATGCATAGAATTGTCCGGGATTCATGCGGGAAGGCACCACAAAGTCGCGGGCCCCTTCCGGAGTGGAGTTTACCAGCACCGGAGTTTCCACTTCCAGGAAACCCTGCTTGTCCAGATAGTTACGCACCTCGAAAGCCATCTTATGACGCAGTTCCAGATTCTTGCGGACAGCGTTACGGCGCAAATCCAGATAACGGTATTTCATACGCAGGTCGTCACCTCCGTCCGTCTCGTCTTCAATCGTGAAGGGAGGAGTTACGGCTGCATTCAGGATATTCAAGTCTGAAACAATGATTTCGATCTCACCGGTAGGAATGTTCGGATTCTTGCTGGAACGTTCGCGAACGGTTCCTGTTACCTGGATAACATATTCGCGTCCCAGTTTATTTGCTTTCTCACAAAGAGCAGCATCCACTTCCTGGTTAAACACCAATTGCGTAATACCATAGCGGTCGCGGATATCCACGAACGTCATACCACCCATTTTACGGGTTTTCTGCACCCAGCCGGCCAGCGTAATCACCAGGCCTTCGTCAGCAAGGCGCAGGTCGCCACAAGTTCTTGTTCTATACATTATATTTATATTTTAAACTATTATAAAATCAATTTGGTCACAAACAAATAAAATGATATGTAAACCGCCGCAAAGATAGGAAATATATGGACCTTATTATAATGTAAGATAAAAAAAGAAAGCCTCTGAGAGAAACCAGAGGTTCAAAAGTAGAATTTTTTTTATACTTTTGTTACTTCGTTAATGAGGATAAAGTCAAATTTACAAAATACAATTTAAAGGATAAAATGGAAAAAATCATTTCGTATCCGCTTTCAGCTATCTACTATTTGTTATTCGGAATTACACTGGGATGCTTCCATGCGGTACAGTGGGTATGCTTCAACCTCTTTGGTTATAAAGCACATAAAAAGAGTGTGGATGTCATGAATTTCTTCTTAGTCGCTAACACACGCATATTGGGAACAAGGTACAAAGTGAGCGGATTAGAAAAGCTCCCGACCGGCTTGCCTCTTATAATTGCCTCGAACCACCAGAGCATGTACGACATCACCACCATTTGCTGGTTCATGCGCAAGGTACATCCTAAGTTCATAAGTAAAATCGAATTAGGCAAAGGCATTCCCAGCATTTCATACAACCTCAACCACGGCGGTTCTGTGCTTATCAACCGGAAAGACCCCAAACAGGCACTGACTGCCATCCGTGTAATGGCTGAATATATTGAAACAAACAAACGCTCGGCGGTAATTTTCCCGGAAGGGACACGAAGCAAAACAGGTAAACCCCGTCCTTTTGCCGAAAACGGACTGAAAATCCTCACCAAGTATGCTCCGTCGGCCTACGTCGTACCAATCACCATCAACAACGCATGGAAAATAACAAAATGGGGCTACTTCCCTTTAGGGCTTGGCAACTGCATCGAACTGATCATCCACGACCCTATTCCGGCGAAAGCAAAACCTTTTCCGGAACTCTTCACTGAAATCGAACAGACTGTTACCGGCAGCATTAAGTTCTGAGAATTGCCGTGTCCGGCATGCCTGCACTTTTGTTTCACCATCCCTAATGCTCTGAAACTTTTGTTTCACCTTTTTCGACAGCATGAAACTAAAGTTTCATCGGCAGGAAACTTTTGTTTCACCGGCAAGAAACTTTAGTTCCATCAGGGAGAAACTTTTGTGTCATCCGCAGGGAAATCTTTTTATTTCCGACCTTATCCGATTATTCAAAGAATCATCGTATATTTGTGGTTAGGTTTAAAACCTTGTAAACTGTATATTAACAAGATTAATTCTATTAGTAAATGGGAAGAGTATTAGTAATTGGTGCAGGGGGCGTTAGTACCGTTGCTGTTAAGAAGATCGCGATGAACGCGGATGTCTTTACCGATATCATGGTTGCCAGCCGTACAAAAAGCAAGTGCGACAAGATTGCTGCCGATATCAAAAATGTAAAGGTGCAGACAGCACAGGTAGACGCGGACAACGTGGAAGAACTGGTTGCCCTGTTCAACGCCTTTAAACCGGACTTAGTAGTAAACCTGGCTTTGCCCTATCAGGACCTTCATATCATGGATGCCTGCCTGGCATACGGTGTCAGCTATCTCGACAC
The DNA here is from genome assembly GCF_003477465.1 of Parabacteroides sp. AF48-14. Lineage (NCBI taxonomy): Bacteria > Pseudomonadati > Bacteroidota > Bacteroidia > Bacteroidales > Tannerellaceae > Parabacteroides > Parabacteroides sp. AF48-14. Next base: position 3,749 of record NZ_QUDI01000011.1, on the reverse strand, counting down.
GGCCAATTACGAACCGCTGGACGAAGCTAAATACCAATACAGCTGGCAGTGGGCATATAAGAAGCGTTTCGAGGATGCCGGCCTGACCGCTATCCTGGGCTGCGGATTCGATCCGGGCGTGACAGGTGTATATACGGCTTATGCTGCCAAGCATCATTTCGACGAGATACAATATCTGGATATCGTGGACTGCAATGCAGGTGACCACCATAAAGCATTCGCAACCAACTTCAATCCGGAAATCAATATCCGCGAGATTACCCAGCGCGGTAAGTATTACGAAGACGGAGAATGGAAGGAAACAGATCCGCTGTCCGTACACAAGCCGTTGAATTATCCGAACGTAGGCCCGAAAGAGTCTTACCTGATGTATCACGAAGAGTTGGAAAGCCTGACAAAGAACTTCCCGACAATCAAGCGTGCACGCTTCTGGATGACTTTCGGACAGGAATACCTGACTCACCTGCGTGTGATCCAGAATATCGGCATGGCCCGCATCGACCCGATTATGTATAACGGTCAGGAAATCGTTCCGATCCAGTTCTTGAAAGCCGTATTGCCGAATCCGGGTGATCTGGGAGAAAACTATACGGGCGAAACGTCCATCGGTTGCCGTATCCGCGGTATCAAGGATGGCAAGGAGCTGACTTATTACGTATATAATAACTGTAGCCACCACGCCGCTTACCTGGAAACCGGCGCACAGGGTGTTAGCTATACGACAGGCGTTCCGGCCATGATCGGCGCCAAACTGTTCATGCAGGGCGTTTGGAAGAAACCGGGCGTGTGGAACGTAGAAGAGTTTGATCCCGATCCATTCATGAAGGAACTGAACGAACAGGGATTGCCTTGGCACGAACTGTTCAATGTGGACCTGGAACTGTAAATGAATATCTATAACATACTGCGCCTCGGTACGCGGATCAAGAGCAGAAGGCTCAAGCTATTGGGACTTTGGCTGTTTCATGTATTGGGGAAACGGTATATCGGAGTTTTTCTCGATCCGGTGCTGGCCTGTAACTTCCGTTGCAAGATGTGTTATTTCAGTGACGAGGAGAAACGGAAAAGCCTGCGGGGTTCCTTGAAATACGAAGAGATGGAAGCCATCGCCGGCAGCCTCTTCCACCGTGCCCTGAAACTTCAGGTCGGATGCGGGGCTGAACCGACGTTGCACAAGGACCTGGTAAAGGTCATTGCATTAGGGAAGAAATATCGGGTCCCATACGTTTCGCTTACGACCAACGGCAATCTGTTGACGAAAGAACAGCTGACCGCTGCCGTAGAGAACGGCTTGAACGAACTGACGCTTTCGGCACACGGCTTTACACGCGAGACATACGAGTATCTGATGACGAACGGCCGTTTCGACCTGTTCCGACAGTTGCTCGCCAACGTCGCAGAGGTGAAGAGACAACATCCGGAGTTTAAGTTGCGCATCAATTATACGATCAACAACGACAACCTGGAAGAACTGAGCCGTATCTGGGAAGTGGTCGGCGACGAACTGGATATCCTGCAACTCCGCCCGATCCAGAAAATCGGGGAAAGCGAATACAAGGATTTCGATCTGGCAAAGATATATGCCCGGTATGACGCCGTGCTGGTTCCGCTAATCGAAGAGTGCCGCCGCAGACAGATCACCTGCCTGGTGCCTGAGAAGCAGAACATCATTGTGCTGGAAGAAAACGAGGCAGACGATAACAGTATCGAAAAGATCACTTACTGTTACGTCTCTCCCCAGGAGTGCTGGCAGGATGATTTCGACTACCGGACGGAGACATTCGAATCGTATGCCGCCAGCCATCACATGGGGCGGCAACTTTTAGGCAAAGTCTTCGGACGGAAAGCCCGGAAGAAGGCGGATGTAACACGTAAAATGAATTATAACATCAAGTAAAACAAGTATATGGCAATACAAATAGGAGATAAAGCACCCGAAGTATTGGGACTTGACCAGAACGGAAAAGAGATAAAGCTAAGCGATTTCAAAGGAAAGAAGTTAGCCCTCTATTTCTATCCGAAAGACAACACCAGCGGCTGTACGGCCGAGGCTTGCAGCCTTCGTGACGGTTACGAAGAATTGCGGGCAGCAGGCTACGAAGTGATCGGTGTCAGCAAAGACAGCGCCAAGTCTCACCAGGGATTTATCGCAAAACAGGAACTCCCTTTCAGCCTCATCGCTGATACGGATACGACCCTGCAACAGCAGTTCGGGGTCTGGGCAGAAAAGAAACTGTACGGACGTTCATACATGGGGACTCTCCGTACCACCTTTATAATCAATGAAGAAGGTATCGTTACCAACATCATCGGCCCGAAAGAGGTGAAGACTAAAGACCATGCAAATCAAATCCTTAATCTATAAAAAGGAAATGGCAAAAGAAGATTTATTCGAAGAAGGCAAGCAGCCTGCAGCCGAAAAAGCGGCTGTGAACACAGACAAGTTGAAAGCGCTTCGCGCAGCAATGGACAAGATTGAGAAGAACTACGGAAAAGGTTCTATCATGAAGTTAGGCGACGAAAGTATTGAAAATATCGAAGTGATCCCGACCGGTTCTATCGCCTTGAACGCAGCTTTAGGCGTAGGCGGTTATCCGAGAGGCCGCGTGATTGAAATCTACGGTCCGGAATCATCCGGTAAGACAACCCTGGCCATCCATGCGATAGCCGAAGCACAGAAAGCAGGCGGTATCGCTGCATTTATCGATGCAGAGCATGCTTTTGACCGTTTCTATGCCGAAAAGTTGGGAGTGGATGTGGAAAACCTCTGGATCTCGCAGCCGGACAACGGTGAACAGGCATTGGAAATCGCGGAACAGTTGATCCGTTCATCTGCCGTAGACATCGTAGTTATCGACTCTGTTGCCGCCCTGACGCCGAAGGCCGAAATCGAAGGCGATATGGGTGACAGCAAGATGGGGTTGCAAGCACGTTTGATGTCTCAGGCATTGCGTAAACTGACGGCGGCCATCAACAAGACAAATACGACTTGTATCTTTATCAACCAGTTGCGTGACAAGATCGGTGTCATGTTCGGCAATCCCGAAACGACTACCGGCGGTAATGCCCTGAAGTTCTATGCTTCCGTACGTCTAGATATCCGCAGCATCGGCAAGTTGAAAGACGGAGACGAAATCAAGGGGAACCAGGTGCGTGTCAAAGTGGTAAAGAACAAGGTGGCACCTCCTTTCCGCAAGGCTGAGTTCGACATCATGTTTGGTGAAGGCATCTCCAAAGCTGGTGAAATCATCGACCTGGCAGCCGAACTGAACATCATCAAGAAAAGCGGCTCATGGTACAGCTACAACGAAACGAAGTTAGGCCAGGGACGAGATGCCGCCAAACAGTGCATTGCAGATAACCCGGAACTGGCAGAAGAGCTGTCAGGTTTGATATTCGAGGCATTGAAAGGATAAGATCATTCAATTACTTTTGGCTTGACCCAAAAGTAACCAAAAGGTCAAGGCCGAACCGTCTGTTCCTCTGCGGCCTCGTGTCAAGCACGGGGACAAGGATGCTCCCTGTTCCCGCACTCGATGCGGGATCGCAAAGGGACTACCGGTATCACAATCCTCAACAGAGCCGTCAGGCTCTACCTCCGGCCTAAGCCGGTGAGCGTTAAGCGCAGTGAGCGCCTGGAGCGTCTGCTGTCTGAGCGAAGCGAGTTTCAGACGCGACAGCGAACGAAGGAAACGGAGTAGCGAAGCGGGTTCGGCATGATCTTTTGGTTACTTTTGGATCAAGCCAAA